>JBOFKH010000150.1:0-12377 GCA_051657225.1 Alphaproteobacteria bacterium | reverse complement strand
GGAAGTTCAAGAAGACAAGAACAAAACCTTATTGGATATTTCCCTGGAAGGTTCTATTTTAAGTGGCGAGCCGGTAGACGGATCTGTTTCCATTGCAAACCAGACATTTGAGATTTCTAAAACCAAGGCTACGACAACCCTGAAGCTGAAATTTGGGGAAACAGGGATGCTGGGGGGCATTTATGAGCGGGTCACTAAACAAGATAAAGATGGCGTCCCCCTTCTCCAGGACATTCCTTTTTTGCAATACCTTTTTTCCCAAGAGACCACCTCTGATGAGCGGAAATATGTGGTCTTTTTTGTCACACCTCGAAATGCACAAGTTGTGAAGGATGCGATGAAATCCCCCTCAAGCATTGAGGCGCGGCGGAAAGAACAGCCAAATGTTCGAGAATTGCTTGCGAAAGGAGGTAGCTGGGAGCAAACGCCTTCCAATATTTCCATCATTTTTAAGGGGGTTGCAAAACTTAACCGAGAATTTAGGACTGGGGACGTTATTCCGCTTTTTTGGGGAACAGAGCCAGATTGGGACACGCACATCGATCAAGTCAGCGCATTTCTCTATTTTTAAGGGTTGCTAAAACCTATGTTGACCTGATTTTTCTGAGAAAAAACTTGACCCACGTCCTAGACCCAGGTAGGACAGAATAGAGAAAGGCCGGGTGGCAGAATGGTTATGCGGAGGACTGCAAATCCTTGGACGTCGGTTCGATTCCGGTCCCGGCCTCCATTTGATTTTGGTATCTGTGGTTTTTCCTGTAATCTTGTAGCGTGCTTACCGTGTTGTTGAGATATAGGGTGGGCGTTTACGAGTAAAGTTTTTGTCTTTAGAAGGAGTTTTTTGGCGTGCTGAGGTTTAAGACAAAAAAATATGTGAGGGTTGCCCTTTCTTTCTTTTTTGTTTGCTTAAGTGGGTGTGAAACGCCTTCTTTGCCTAAAGCGCCTGGTCTTAATTACCTGACAGCACCCCAGATTCAACTTCGTGTTGGACGGCTTGAGATTGCTAAACAGTATACCTCTCCTCAAAAAGAGCCTTATGTAGACCATCTGTTTGCGATGACACCTGCTGTGATGGTTCAACAATGGGCCCGGGAGCGGTTTGTTCCAGCGGGTGGTGTGGGGCACGCTGTGATTACAGTGGAAGATGCTTCTGTAGTTGAGAAACGGTTGCCGCCCCAAGGGGGGCTCAAAAACCTGTTTACATCCCAGATGTCAGAGCGTTACGATGCGCGCGTCGTGGTAAAAATTGAGATTATGGATGAGAGGGGCTATCCCAAAAGTTACGCAAGGGCAACCGCTACGGCGACCCGAACCGTTTCGGATCAGATGACCTTGACCCAGCGCCAAGAAGCTTGGACCGCGCTGATGGAAGATTTAATGAACCGTTTGAACGAAGAAGTTGAAAAAAATATAAAAGAATATTTATCAATCTTTGTGGTTCTTTGAGGGAGTAGCATGGTTTTGGAACCTTTTTGAAGCTTGCAATAAAGGTTTTTTTGGCTATAGGTTAGAAAAAATAATGAAAAAGGAAGGTGTATGATGTTTCTGGGTTTAAAAATTCGCATCCACCCGGAAGGGTATTTATTCGTTTTTATGTGCGCTATCTTTGCCCTTTTCAGCATGCTGTTTTTGGGGTCTTGGATGACGTTTTTAAGCCTCTTGCTGACAGGTTGGTGTGCTTATTTTTTCAGAGATCCTGAGCGGGTTGAGCCCGTTGAAGAAGGCGCGGTGGTAAGCCCTGCAGATGGCGTTGTTCAGATGATTACCCAAACGGTTGCCCCTAAAGAGCTAAATCTTTCCCCGACGCAGCAATGGACAAGAGTTAGCATTTTCCTGAATATCTTTGATGTACATGTCAACCGCATTCCTTTTGCCGGAAAAATCCACCATAAACTGTACTATCCCGGAAAATTTTTGAATGCTTCTTTGGATAAGGCCAGCGAGTTTAATGAACGAAATTCTTTGGTGATTGACCTTGAAAAAGGGCAGCAGCTTATTTGCACCCAGATCGCAGGACTCATTGCCCGGCGTATTGTGTGTAACGTTCGGGAGGGAGATCTGGTGAAGCGTGGAGATAGCTATGGCATTATCCGTTTCGGAAGCCGAGTAGACCTTTATCTCCCCGAAGGGTGGCCCGTGTTGGTGAAGGTAGGGCAGCGGATGCTTGGCGGAGAGTCTGTCATCAGCAAGGTTCCAAAGCTGAAATAGAAAGGTGGGCACTTGGGAGATCCGTTGATGATTGTGCAACGTTTGAGGCCCTCTTCTAAAAAAAAGCTTCTGCGTGGTGTGAGTTCTGGGAAACATCCTAGAATGATGCAGCTTTTGCCCAACATGTTCACCGTGCTGGCGTTGTGTACGGGTCTAAGCTCTATTCGTTTTGCCCTTTTAGAACGCTGGGATCTTGCGGTTATCGCTATTTTAATAGCAGCCATTTTGGACACTGTCGATGGAAGGTTAGCTCGCTTTTTAGGCAGCGTGACAGATTTTGGGGCAGAGCTCGACTCATTAGCGGATATCGTGAACTTTGGCGTGGCCCCTGCTGTGGTGATCTACCTGTATTCTCTCCACAACTGGAAAGGTTTGGGGTGGGGGGTATCTCTCTTTTTTTGCACGTGCATGGCGTTGCGCCTTGCAAGGTTTAATGTTCATCGTATGCTTCCCCTTTCAGCGCCTCCTGCCTTTGGAGCTGGTTTTTTTACAGGTGTTCCTGCACCAGCGGGGGCTTTTTTAGCGCTTCTTCCCCTGGTGATAACGTTTGTTTCTGAACCCCTTGTGCTTTCCCCTTTTTGGTTTGCCTTTTTTATGACAGGAAGCTCTCTTTTGTTGATCAGCCGCGTCCCTACCTTTTCTCTTAAAAAAGTAAGGATTCCAACGCGAGCAATGATCCCGTTTCTTGTGTTGGTGGCTTTCTTAGCAGCTGCTTTGTTAAGTGCTCCCTGGGAAACGCTTATTTTTATAGGTTTTTTCTATATTTGCTCTATTCCAACAAGCTTTTTTTGGGTCCGATTACAGCGGAAGAAAGCATTGCAAAAAACGGTGTCCTCTGACTAATTTAAAGAGGCTTTGCAAAAACCCTTAATCCAGGGTTGTTCCAACTTTTTGAACAATCTTTGAAGCAACTTTGGCTCCAATTTCCCCACATTTAGCCAAATCAAAATTGCGTGCGTACCCATATAAAAAGCCGCCAGCAAACGCATCTCCTGCTCCAACCGTGCAAACAACTTTTTTAACTGATTCAGCGGGTATGGTGTATACATTAGGTCCATGAACAATGAATGCGCCTTTTTCTCCCATGGTGATCACAGAAAGCTTGCCTGTTTTTTGAGTCATTGCGATGACGTTAGCATTATCGGAGGGAGTACCTTGATTTAGTAATTCGATGAATTCATCTTTTGTTCCAAAAACAAGATCAAAATGTTCAAGCATTTTATAAATATCACGATGATATTGGCGTATGACAGAAGGATTAGCCAGGCTCAGCGCTGTTTTAACACCGTTTGATTTTGCAAAAATAACGGCATGTTTAATAATATCAAGACTATGCTTGGGTGCTTGCCAAGCATACCCTTCTACCAAAAAAATCTTGGCTTTTGCAATCTCTTCTAATGCAATGTTTTCTTTTGTAAATAGGGCAGGGCCACCCAGGTAAGAGGCCATGGCTTTTTCTCCAGCAGCATCACGAAAGATGTACACAGCAGCTGTGTCAAACTGATGGGTTTTTATAAAAAATTTGATACCCAGTTGAGTAAGTTTTTCCTTGATCGCTGTACCATTTTTGTCTTTTCCTATGTTGCTGATAAACGCTGTTTTTCCGCCTAATTTTTCAATAACTCTAATGGTATTAGAAGCACTTGCTACCCCAACATGTTTTATAATGTTTATGCCGGTTTTATGATGTTGAATTGTACCATCGAGTTGTTGTTTTTGCTTGGAATCAATTCTTTTAAACCCACCATGTGTGAGCTCTATTTTCTGCATCATCCGGTTGCATGTGGAACTATCTCGGCACTCCACAAAAAAATTGTTTATGGCATCTCCAATTGCGATCACATCATAAGCTCTTTCGTCCGGGAACCTATTTTTTTCAGCCAAACCCTGCGTGCAGGCCAACAGCAAGTTGACGCAATAGCATAAAGCTAGCAAAAATAAACGATGAAAACGTTTTTGATACACAAACATCTATGAAGATTATGCAAGAAGGCTGCAGTCGTCAAATTAAATTTTTAAATTAATTCAACATATTAAGCAGTATTTAACGTGAGCGAGGCTGGCTGGCCTTTGATTTTCAAAAAAGTCGTAAAAAATTATCCCGTCTCAAAATCAAGCGAGAAGAAGAGGATGTTAGAAAACTCAGGCTCAAAAAAAATAGGACAGCAATGTAAAAATCTGCTGTCCCATCTCTCTATTTTTTTAGTGTTTTAGTGGACTTTAAGTCCAAGAAAAATCTTAAGCGGCTGGTTTTGCCTCTGCTGGCTTTGAGGCCTCCTTCGCGGGCTTTCCTTCTTGATCAAAAAGGTCAATTTTTGCGCTCTTCTTTGCTTCTTCCACAATTTTTAGAAGCGTTTGCTGCTCAAGTTTCTCGCGAACCAAGGGCAAAATAGCGGCTTGCGACGCATCTTTACGCTCATCCACCTTGATAATGTGGTGCCCCAATTGTGTTACAACAGGAGACGATGCATACGCACCAGCTTTAACATCTTTAACTGCTTTCGCAAGGGGCTCTGGAAGCTGGCTTTCTAAAATAGTTCCGAGTTCTCCACCTTTGTGCTTAGAAGCTTCATCTGTTGAAACGCTCGCAGCAAGCTTGGTAAAATCTGAACCGTTTGCCAAAGCTTTTTTCACGGACAAGGCTGTTTTTTCGTCTGCTACAACAATGTGACGCAATTTAACTTCTTTTTGAGATGGAAAATCCTTAAGCGCTTCTTGAATTGCTTGCTCTGTTACTTTGCTCTTCACTTCTTTTGCAACAAAAGATTGAATCAAAAGACGTTCTTTGAATTTTTCGAGTGCTTTCGTAATGTCTGGGTCATTCTCAAGGCCCGCTGTTTTTGCAGAGCCAACTAATAGATTAAGCTCAACCAAACGATCACGGATCATTTCAAAAATCTTTTCTTGAGGCGCATCTTTTCCAAGATTAAGCCCTTTCATCTCATCTAATACTTCAGAGACTTTAATGGTTTTATCATTCACTTTAGCAGCAACGGGGTCTGCAGCGTGAGCATTAAAACCGTGAGAAATAAGAGACGCTCCCAGAACGAATGCAAAACGAGACATTTTTTTCATAAAACATGTTTCCTAATTTGTCGTATTTTGAAAAGATTCTACCACAATTCTTCTAAAATACAAGAGCTCCTAACGAAAAAGCGGCTTACATGGCTGACAATTGCTGAAATAATTGATAGAATCAGTCCTTTTTATTTGGGAAAAATCTTTTGCTATAAAAAAACGCCCAACTATCAATTTAGTAGGGTTTAGAAAATTGCTTTCTCCAGCCAATGGTATGCCGCTTCCCAGTCTTGGTGTTGACGTCTTTCAACCAGCGCTAACAAGGGATAGGCTAAACACGGGTGTGTTTGGGCTAAAGCTTCAAGCTCTTTGCGGGCACTTACCCAAAGAGAAGCCTCCAGGGCGGCGCGTCCCAAAAGCAGGTGATTGAGAGGATGCTGCGACGTATTCGCCAGAAGCGTTTGACAAGCCTCAACACGCTGATAGGATGTTTCTTGGGGAGTAAATGTGAGGTAAGCTTCCACCAACATTTCATGGGGGTTTAGGCGCCAGGTTTTTTCCAGGGCGCTCCTAGCTTTCTCAGGTTTTCGCTGCTGAAATAAGGCTTTTGCAAAAGCGACACACACATCTCCAGAAGCGGGGTCTAGGGCGTGGGCTTCCTTGAGCAAGTCTACCCGTTTGCCAAGCTCTTTCTCCTCCATCCCTTGGGTATACAACCAAAGCGCTTTGCGTGATCTGGCAGTTTCTTTGGGGAGATGGTGCTTGAAGAGTTCCCATAAAACTTCTGCTTGAGCAAACCGTTTTTGCTCTAAGTACAAGGAGAATAGCGTTTCAAACACCCAAGGCAAACGGATTTCCTGCTGAACAAGCTGTTCTAAAACCTCGGTTGCTTTGAAAAAACGATGCTCCAGCAAAAATTCTTCTATATCCGCTTTTTTTTCTAAAAAGCCTGCCTGGGGAAAACGATTTGATAGCTGTTGAATCGAGAAAGGGAGAAGCCCCTTTTCACCATATCGAGAAAGCAAAAACGCCAGCAAGGGGTGTTGCTTCAGCTCTTGTGCAAGCCCTTGCTTTAAAGGCTCAGCGCGTTGAGTGTCTCGTCCTTCCCAGGCAATAAGGAGCTCTACAATGCGTTGAGAGATCTTCTTTTCTTTACGCTTTTCAAACCAGGTTGCCCAGCGGGACGGAAAAGAGAGTATGAAACGGCATAAACCTTCCGCCCATCGCAGCACCAGAAACGAACCCAAAAACCCTGCTAGCAGAACAGCAAGGTGGGTTTCAACTTGATAACCTTCCCAGGCCAAAGTGACAGGTTGAGGAAGCTGAAGCGCGCTCCAGAAAAGCCCACCTAAAAGGGTTGTTAAACCTAAAAAAAATAGAATTCGCCTCATCCTGCTTTTTCCAAGATTGTGGGTAAGGAAAGCAGCGCTTTTTGAAGGTTGAGCAAAGCAGATTCGCCCTTTTGGTGAATCGTGGCTTTCTCAAGCCATGCTTCGAGCTCTGGGGAAGGGGAAAGCGATAGTTTGCCCAACAACGTGAGCGCCGCATTCACATCCCCTGCCTCTAACAATTGGCTTAACTGCTTCAGAGATTGATCCTGGGTTTTGAGAGGGGCGTTCGTTTGCTTGACCACGAATAGATTTTGAAAAAAACCTTTTATCTTTTCTAACCAATTTGCTTGAGCCGAAGGCTTGGGGGGAGCTTTCAAAGTTAAGCGCGGCAGTCGCTGGAGAAGTTTTCCCCGTGACCACATTCCTTTGCTTGAGAGAGCACGCAAGGTATCAGATGCCTCTCGCCAAATGGGTAGATGCTGCAATTCTTTCTCCACAAGTTGTTCAAACAGCACCCACGTGGCTTCAAAGGGCATACCTGCTCGAGCATCTTGACGAAGCAGCAGGAATGCTGCCCAAATCTGCTGACGTTTTTCTAAAATTTCAAAGATTTTTCGCTGAACTTCTTCCATTCCCTGGAGGTGGGCTTCAAAAGAGGCTAGGGGTTCAGTAGAAGGATTTTGCTTCTCAGCAAGACCGGGGAGAGGTTTGCCTTGCGAGACTGTCTCTTCTTCAGGGGTGGAAGAGACAGGAGATATTTTTTCAAGAATAGGCGGGATGGCATCACTTCGATCTGTTGTTTCACCCGTCACGTGCATCCCCAGTTTAGGCTCAACCCGGTTTTCCCAAAAGGCGGTAAGCCCAAGAATGAACAGGAAGAGAACAAGAACACACAGGCCCCATCTCCAATCTTTGATCCAAGCAAGAAGCTTGGTGGATTGAGAAGCTTCCTCAGCAGGAGATTCTTTTTTTTTAAGAGGTGAAGGTTTCATGACATATCTCCATTAAAGAAGCCAAAGTTGGTTGGGGCGCTATTCTAACGATAACGTCTTGAAAAAGTGTAAGGGAAGCTGCAACCGCTTCACTCAAGCAAAAAAGATAGACCATTTTGAGGTTTTTTCCAAGGGAAGCCTGCTGAATACACTGGGAAAAACAAGCGCTGGTTTGGGGTGAGAGAAGCAAGACCCCTTGAATTTTCTGATGTCTGAACGCTTCTTGAACGGGAAACGGAAATTCTGGGATGGGGGTCATTCGATATAGAATTTGGTGTAAAACGTCAAAACCTCTCTTGGAAAGAAGCAGGGGCAGGTCTACGCGAATGGCTTCTCCGCTTACGTATAACAAGGGCCCTCTCTCAGGCGAGCAAGTGGTGTTCACCAGCTTTAGAAGATCTTCAGCGCTCCCTTGAGCGCTTCTCACCTGTTGAAAACCGTAGGATTTGGCAACCTGGGCGGAGTGCGTCCCAACCGTATACACGGGTTTGGAAAGAAGCTGATTTTTTTGGGGAAGGCTATGAATCCCATGCTGACTCGTGGCCAAGATAGCCTGAAGCTTTGCTAGATAATCAGGGGAAAGCGGTGGCGGTTCAGGGAGTGCTTCATAGTTTAACAACGGACAAAGGAGGCTTTTGAACCCTTTTTGTTCCAGAAGGTAAGCCGTTTCTTCTGCATCTTCTTTGGGCCGAGTTACAAGCAAGGTGGGGAGGGACATGCAGCATTTTCTTTGCAACGTTGGTGATGAAGCTTGAGCAGGTTTTCTGCCTGCTGTTTGCCAAAAGCTTCAGGGGACAAAAGCGCTTCTGCTGGGTCATAAACGGCTCTCACCCTGGAGACAATCTGGGCGTCTAACGTGCCCAGCAACCCTTCAAACATCACAACATCTCCTTCAAAACGTGCGTAGCCTCCAATGGGCGTTCGGCAAGAGCCGTCGAGGGCTTTGAGGAATGCCCGCTCTATCCCAATGCATAGGGCGGTGGGGGCATGGTGCAAGTTTTGGAGCTGGGCGATAACATCTAAGCTGTCTTCTCGGCATTCCAAAGCGAGAGCGCCTTGGGCAACGGCGGGAATCATCTCATGGGGTGAAAAAACGTGTGTGATATGCTCCACCAGCTGAAGGCGCTGAAACCCAACGAGAGACAAAACCAAGGCGTCCACGTTTCCTGCTTTCAGCTTCTCAAGGCGTGTTCCAACATTTCCCCGAACGCTTTCTACCTTCAGGCAGGGAAACGCATATTGAAGCTGAACCCGTCGCCTCAGGGAAGAGGTGCCAACCACCCCGTTGGTGGGGAGGTGCTCAGGGGTTTTCCAAGCAGCGTCTTTTGCAATCCAAGCATCTCGCACATCTTCTCGTTTAGGAATGGATGCGATGATCAAACCATCAGGAAGTTCAGTTGGCATATCCTTGAAGGAATGGACCGCCACATTAATGTCACCCCGCAGCAGAGCCTCTTCAATTTCTTTGGTAAAAAGGCCTTTGCCGCCAACCTCTGTGAGGGGCTGATCCAGGATTTTGTCGCCTGTTGTTGTAAAAGGTATGATGCATGCATCGATGGATGCAGCCTGCAGTTCCGCCTGAACCCAAGTAGCCTGGGCTAAAGAAAGAGGGCTTTTTCTGGCGCCTAGTTTTAAAATGCTAGCCTCCGCAGGTTTTTGGGTCCCAATGGTCCTTTTCTAAACCATTTTAGCTAAACCGTCTATGTCTTCATTTGTGATGGCCTTGAAAATTTTAATGTACAATGGTCAAAAATTTTAATTGAAAACGATTGGGGTGATGTGCTATAGCATCTTTGATGTATTGTAATATATTGTATTTATTTTAAAAAAGGAAAAATTATGCTTGGCCGTTTAACCCCATCTCCATTTTTAAAGCTCGCTTTTTTTGCCTTATTGATACCTCAATTTGCTTTTTCATCGGGCAAATTGGAAACACTTTCTCTGAGCTGGAGCGCCCTCGAGGATGAGGACGTACAAGCGCTGGCGCCTCATCTTTCATCCACGCTTCAAATGCTTAATCTGAGCGGTAACAAGATCGGGGATGCAGGGGTAAAAGAGCTGGCACCCTATCTTCCGTCTACCCTTCAAATGCTTAATCTGAGCAGTAACAAGATCGGGGATGAAGGTTTGCAAGCGCTGTTACCTGATCTTCCAGTCACCCTTCAAATGCTTAATCTGGACAATAACAGTATTGGGGATGAGGGGGTACAAGAGCTGATAGCCAAATTTCCAGTCACCCTTCGACATCTTGGTCTGGGCTATAATCCCATTACGGATGAGGGTTTTGCCAATTTATTGGTGGGGATCCCAACAACAGATTTAGAATCTCTAACGATTCCTAGGCCTTCCAACTTATCCATTCGTAAGCAGTTTGATAAACTTCGCAATCTAAAAGGCACATGTGTCAAAATAGTTTTTGTAAGTTTTAAAAGTTTGCAATGGTCAAAAATTTTAATTGAAAGCGATTGGGGTGACGTGCTATAGCATCTTTGATGTATTATAATATATTGTATTTATTTTAAAAAAGGAAAAATTATGCTTAGCCGTTTAACCCCATCTCCATTTTTAAAGCTCGCTTTTTTGCCTTTTTGATACCTCAATTTGCTTTTTCATCGGGCAAATTGGAAACACTTTCTCTGAGCTGGAGCGCCCTCGGGGATGAGGACGTACAAGCGCTGGCGCCTCATCTTTCAGCCACGCTTCAAATGCTTAATCTGGACAATAACAGTATTGGGGATGAGGGGGTACAAGAGCGGATAGCCAAATTTCCAGTCACCCTTCGACATCTTGGTCTGGACGATAGTCCCATTAAGGATGCGGGTTTTTCCGATTTGTTGACGTGGGCCCCAACAACAGATTTGGAATCTCTAACGATTCCTAGGCCTTCCAACTTAACCCTTCGTAAGCAATTTGAAAACCTTCGTAATCGAGAAGGCAAATATATCACAATACTTTTTGGAAGTTTTGAAAATGTAAAAAGGCCTTTCCCGCCCACGTCTGCGAGGGGCTTATCCAAGATTTTGTCACCTGTCGTTGTAAAAGGTATGATGCATGCATCGATAGATGTGGCCTGCAGCTCTGCCTGAACCCAAGTGGCCTGGGCTAAAGAAAGAGGACTTTTTCTGGCGCTTAGTTTTAAAATGCTAGCCTCCGCAGGTTTTTGGGTCCCAATGGTCCTTTTCTAAACCATTTTAGCTAAACCGTCTATGTCTTCATTTACGGGGGTCACCTGGCACTGCTCACAAGACTTCGTGTATAACCCCTTTTAGGGAGCTTAAGGGTATTTCCACAAGCGTCCTAGCTTAGCGCCCCCAGCATCCCCAAAGGCCTGCGCAATTGTCATGCTGTAACTTTTTTTTAAATTCAAAGAACGAAATGAGCTTTTTTACGAGGCCAACCTTCGGCTCCGTGTAAAAAACCCAATAAATAAACTCTACCACAGCCATGGGGCGAAAAAGAATTAACGAAACATGAAGAAAAGGGGCTGTAGCCGAAAGGGCTTTCGGATCGGGCGTTGGCGCGAGCCACAAGGGCGCGTTGCTTGAAAAGCAAAGGTTTTTTGTAAACGTTGGCCAGCGGCCCGTTTTTAAAAAAACTCGCTTATCCATTGACGTCGCTGCCTTTGAGTTCGCGCAAAACTGCCCTTTCCGGATAGTAAACGTGAACGTCAGGCTAGTCGTTGCCTTCGTCAGCATCCTCCCACCATGCACTTAAGGTCAGCCAAATGGACAACCCCAAGATCAATAAACAATCACTGGCATTCGGCCACCCTTCTCCTGCCCCCGAGGGGAAGAAAAAGTGGCGAAGACGTGAAAGTTTCGATTGCACCTGAAAAGAAAAATCGTTTAACATCTTGTTTAGCCTTAATTGACTGGTCAAAGTCATTGAAGGTTAGCGGCATCGGGGAGTCTCACCTCCCTGGTGTCGCGTTTTTGCCCCTGAGCCGGCCGTAAAAGCCACCCCAAAGGACGCGAAATAAGCCCGGTGGGTTTTCACAAAAAAAGCATGTACCTCCAAGCTTTTCAAGCACTTACCAACCAAACTTAGCCCGCAGCCTAGCAAATTTTGTCCATCAGATCAATCCATTTTTTCTATTATTTTCTGATAATTAGGCTTGCTTTTGCAGACCTTTTTACATGAAAACTACCGTGATAGTCTGGCCTTGCCTGTTACGGAGATTTGTGAATTGCTCACGCAAGGGCGAGGCCTCAGGCACAGAAATATTTAAATGTTCTAGGTCTGTTCTTGGGATCGCTGTCAACAAGGCGTTCAGGCCTTCATCTCTGATGTTATTACGCTTTAAAGAAAGACTCAAAAGCCCAATTGGAAGTTTTTCGGCCAACGCTTTCGCCCCATCATCCCCGATGTTGTTCTTGTCTAGACCAAGCCAGAGAAGTGTAGCTGGAAACTTTTGGGCCAACGCTCTCACACCTTCATCTCCGATGTTATTTTGGCTCAGATAAAGGGTCCGCAGCGTGCTTGGAAGCTTTTCTGCCAACGCTTTTATACCCTCAGGTCCGATTTTATTATCGTTCAGATAGAGCCGTCGAAACGTAGCTGGAAAATGTTGGGCCACCGCTTTTATTTCTTCATCCCCAATGTTATTGTAGGATAGAAGAAGGCCTTCAAGAGCACTTGGAAAAGTGGGCAGCAGGGTGTTGAGCGTCTCAGCGCTGATCTTTTTTTCACTTAGGCGGTGTCGACATTCATTTTAAGAGAATATAGATAGCAGCGATATGCACAAAGGAGAGGAAAGCTATCGCAAGTTTATCATAGCGCGTTGCAACCCTTCTGAAGTGCTTGAGTTTATTAAACATCCTCTCTACAA
>JBOFKH010000149.1:0-3317 GCA_051657225.1 Alphaproteobacteria bacterium | reverse complement strand
CCTCCTCTAATTAAATAAAATATGTGATATTCAGAAGTTCAAGCGCAGGCGCAATTTTCCCTCTGATAAGGTGATATTTCACCCCTAAGTAGCTTCCAATAACAAGAACTCCTGACCCAGACTGAGCTTTAGAGCTTATTTCAGGAAAAACAATTCCTGAAAATCCTAAATATGCCTCGATGTCAATCCCAAAGCTTCCTTTAGTGAAAACGTAAACATCAGAAAGTCCCATTCTCACTTTTAAGGAAGGAAGAAAAGAGCCAAAAATAAACCCTCCCTCAGCGTGAATTGAGGGAGTAAAAATAGGAGATGCGTTAAAATCGCTAGTCCATTTCACATCTCCCCCTACTTTCCAAAACCCCTTTAAATCGCCCTTCCTGAAAGACCTTGAATAACCTAGTGAAAATCCAAAATCTAAGTTATTATCAATTGCAAAATAATTGACAACTGAGCCAAGGTACATACCCTCTGAAATAGCTTCAAAAGAACCTATTTTGGGCTCTTTTTCTTCGCTGAAGGCTAGGTATGCAAAAAATGCTAAAAATACAAATAAAAGCATATATAGAAACCCTAATAGAGATTCTTTTAGAAAGTTATTTTTCATAAACTACTCCTTAATTTCTGAAATAAACCTAATTCTTTCAGAAAGACCATCTCTTCCGCCGAATTTCACTATTGTCCAAGTGTTTCCTTTTTCAAAAATAAAATCACCTATAGAAGGGGCTCCTTTTCCAAGAAATACCGCCTTTCCTGAGGATAGGTCGCTTATTGAAAAAGCTAATACATCTTTACCTTGAATCTTCAGTCCCTCTTCCCCTTTCCGGAGGACGATATGAGAGGGCTTAAATCCGTGATAGTTTGGCATTTTTATAAAATCTTCTTTAATGAATTTTTCGATTATAGCCTTCGGCGAGTCCTGAAATGCTACCATCATAGCATTTCCAAGTCCAAACGAAATTAGAAGGGAGATTACAAAAAACCTTACACTAACTCTAACTTCCTTAGATTTGCCTTTTTTTAAAATATGAGGGTTTACCCTCGATATACTCATCATTTGAGCCTCCTTATCATTTAAAATATAATTCATTTTCTTCTCCTATTGTGCAGGGTCCTCGGAATTTCCCTGCACATCTATTCTTATATTCACCCCGACAAAGCTTTCGTCTGTCGTAAAATCTGTAAAAATTCTTAGACCCCCAAGCTGAGTTATCCCAAATCCTTTCTGAAGTACAAAGGATTTCTCGAAAGACAAGCTCCTTTGCCTATATTGACCTAAATATGCCTCATCAACCCCCGTTGTTCCGTCTTTTCCATAAAAATCAAGATACAAATCTCTTTTTCCAGCAAGGCCGGTGGCTGACGATAAAAACTGTACTTTAATTAGCAAGGAGCCCCAAATATTAGGTATTTTAAGGTATTGCAAAGCCGAAGGACTAGTCTCTTCGCTATAAATAGGAGTTCCTAAAATGCCTTGATTTGGGTTAAATGTGGTTAAGTTGGTTTTTAGCCACGCAAAGAGGTCTGTAGGTGTTTTTGGAAGCGTTTTTGCGGTCGAAAAAGTATAGTTAAGCCATTGAGACTGATGTACTATTGTTTTTTTTGCAAATCGAGCGTCAGCCTCGGATATTGTGTACCTATCTGCAATTGCAGTGTCTGTGGAGTTCTTGTAGCTATTAAAAGCAGAGACATCTAGTTTAGATGGAAGCTTATTTTGATCAATCTCTTGCTCGTCATAAAAATTATCGTTTACCCAGGTTTTCGTAGCAACGTCGTCTGGAAGGGTTCCTCCTGTTCCTGCAGGAGTTTTCGCCCTTTCAATCTTGCCAGTATTTGCATTGACTGAAAGAAACTGCGTTACAGAAGTAGGGGTAGAGTTCTCTATAAGAGAGTTCCCATCTACATTTTGAAGGTTTTTGTCTGCCTTGCTATCTAATTCTAGTGAAGTTACATAATCGCCCTTAGGCTGGTACTTTAAGTCGTCTTGAACATTGTCTAAAACTATCTCTTCTTTCGCAATTTCGCGAGCCCTTGCCTCGTTAACGCCCGAAGGAGGATTGTCTTCTAAATCGCTTATCCTGTCTGACTGAGAGGCTAGCTCCTCTTGAAGCCCTGTCACGTTCGCAACTGCGTGAGTATGTTGAAATTCATTCGAAGCGTCTTGTTTTACGTCTTCTAGGGTCAGCCCCCCTCCCGTAGATTCAGGCAAAGGAGATAAAACGTAGGTACTATCAGGTTTTTTAACATATACTTTTCCACCATTAGGGAAGACAGTTTCTGAAGTCAATTCTTTGTCAAGTTTTTTTCCTAAATCGACGGTAAGCTGGTCGATTGCTTCAGATTGGGCGACTTCTCCTCCCTCTAATTCATTAATGCGCGAATCTTGCTCTTCGTCTTTTTCTTTAAGAAGAGCAATCTCTTCAGGTAGCTGGTTTACGTCAGAGATTTCTATAGGCAGGTCTAACCCTGTCCCTCCACTAGAGAGCTCCTCAATAAGGAACTTAATGTCTATTTTTTCTTTTCCCTCAGCACTTAGCGCTAAAAATTTTGAAATATTTTGAACAATCGGAAACTGAGTAATGTCCTCGCTTTCAATTTCATCTTCCTTAAACCTAATGCAGATAAGGCTTTCCATATGTTTTGGTTCAGTTACGCTTCCTACATTGGGAGAGACGCTTCCTTCTTGTCCCTCAATTCCAAGAGAGGAGTCAAAGTTTATGTTTTGGTCGTCAGAAATTCCTTCTCCGTTTGGTTTTTTTCCCCCTGCATCTGAAGTTTTAACAAAAGCTCCCGAGGTAGACTGAGCCGAAACTCTGAAAGCACCGAACTTCCCTGTTATTTTTCGCATCGTGTCTTCGCCAAAGACACAAGGAACAGAACTTCCTTTGAGATATCTTCCATTTAAATCTGCAATTTTTAAATCATCGCTTAGTTCATCGTAGAAGAAACCATTGCCTGCCTCGCTTTCGAGTAGGTTATTTTCTTGCAAAAATAACAAAAGCTCTGAATAGCCTGCTCCTTTGACTGTCTGCCCTACCATAGGCAGGTAGTTTTGAGGGATTTTTAAAAAAAATCCAATATCTCCAATCATAAAACCTCCTCAATATATAGGCTCGCGTTGATATACAGGCTCTCGTTTTCACTGGTCTTTGTGTTTAAATATCCTTGAATTTTTGGAAATTCTGAGGAGAATCTTGTTATGTTTGCTAAATCAGAAATCTGTATGTATTGTTCGAAGCCAGATGGGTAGTTGTTTGTTAAAGGCAGAAGGTTGACTGTGTCTGCAGTATATTTTCCCACCTGCTCATTAAAATACCCTG
>JBOFKH010000148.1:0-1373 GCA_051657225.1 Alphaproteobacteria bacterium | reverse complement strand
TAGAACTCAGGATTGTTTCAGAAATCTGTAAACTATTTCCTATTAGTTCAATTGTTTATGAGTATGTCAAGGCTGATGTAGACCTCACCTCAAAGCGCAAAAAAGCACGTTCAGGGAAAGGTTTTTCTGCTGTGATGGTGGGGCAAAAATGGGCAATTGAACAACTCAATAAACTAGCACCTATCAAAACATTGCTGGGATGGCAAACGGCACAAATTAGACGAGAGCTGAGATTAACCAAGTCTAAGGATAAGTCCAGTCAAACGCCGGAAAGTCATGCTGTAGATGGGGTTGCATTGGCGGCTAGTGAATTTGTGCAGTACAAATCATTCGATACGGCTCATGAACATGGCCATCAATGGACTGGATTCATTCGGCTAACCGTTTCAGCTTTTCGGATTTTCTCTAGACCAGAACTATACCGAAGACAATTGCATTTCGAGAAGCCTGAAAAGGGAGGCACTCGGAAACGAAAAGGAGGAACGATTACCCCATTTGGGTTCCGTTCTGGGGATTATGTGCAAGCCGTGAAAGCTGGCATTACTTATAGAGGTTGGATAGGAGGATTTACCGATACAGAAAAAAGTCAAAAGCTGTCTATTTACTCAGCGAACTGGAAACGAATTGGTCAGTTTACAGTCAAAAATGTTTCACTGATTCAACGGAGTAATGGTTTATGCACAGTTTAAGTACGGGTTCGCATTCCTCCCCCAGTCGGAAGCCGTCAGGGGGATTCCAGCTCACTTCTTCAGTTGAGATAAAATAAAAATGATCAAAAAAGGTTCTCTTCTGTTATTTGACGATCAGCGTGCTGTGGTTTGCGAGAAAATATACTGGCATCCTTCAACGCCAGTATATTATAAACCTAAGATATCATTTGAAGAAATGACACCATCAGCTTCTGATCTTTTAGGATGGCGTTTCTTGAAACAGTATGAAGAATTCAGTTTCATTACTGAAAATCTGCGCGGTGTTAATGGTGAAATAAATAAGTTGTGGGAAGATACGGGTTTATTTGTAGATGAAAAATATTTGCCGTATATTTTGAATTTTAGTTTTAATGAGATCAAGTATTTTTTGTTAGGGAATATGATTCCTTATTTTAAAACACTAGAGGATACTATTTTGTTTTTTGAATACCTCAATGTTTTAGGGCTAGAGCAAAGTAAGTTTGGGAAATATCCAGGTTTTTTTAGTTGGTGTCTGTTCAGGGATACTTTTCATATTGTCAAAACATTTCATTACAAGTTCCCTGATCCAGTTGAACAAAAATTTATTGATTATCTGTCAGTACTGGAATCTATTTATGCCTAACGCATAACCAATTCCTAATGCCTTGGCTGGTGCTTTTGCTAATTTAGCAACTCTTTCGT
>JBOFKH010000147.1:0-9257 GCA_051657225.1 Alphaproteobacteria bacterium | reverse complement strand
GATAACTTGAAATTTACGGTTAAGTTGATTCAGCCTATTGCTATGGATCAAGGGCTTCGTTTTGCTATCAGAGAAGGTGGTCGTACGGTCGGTGCAGGCGTTGTTTCGAAAATTATCGCCTAAGGTTTTTGGTTATTATGGGAGGGGAGGGTATTTTCCCTCTTCCTCAAAGTAGTTTTGAAAAAAGGAGTTCACTTCATATGTCGGGGCAAAAAGGGTCAAACCAAAATATACGAGTTCGTTTGAGGGGGTATGACCACAAGGCTTTGGATGGCTCTGCGGGGAAGATTGCAAGCGCAGCTAAGCGTACGGGTGCTATCGTCACAGGGCCTATTCCTATGCCTCGGCGCATAGAGAAATTTACGCTTTTGAGCTCTCCTCATATTTTCAAAAAAGCGCGTCAGCAGTTTGAGAGCAGAACGTTTAACCGTTTGATCTATATTGGATCTTGGACTCCTCAAACCGTCGAAGCGCTTAAGAAGTTAGAGCTTCCGGCTAATGTTGATATTGAGATTAAGGTTTAAGGGTCATGCGTACAGGAATAATTCTCCGAAAGTTAGGAATGACTAGTATTTTTACAGACGATGGTGAGCAGGTTCCTGTCACGCTGTTGTGTGCTGAAGATTGTCAAATTGTTGCTCAAAAAACTGAAGAAAAAGACGGTTACACGGCCTTGCAAGTGGGTGGGGGGGGCGCTAAGGTTAAGCGTGTTTCCAAGGCTTTGAGGGGGCACTTTTCTAAAGCCAAGGTGGAGCCTAAGAAAAAATTAGTTGAATTTCGTGTTTCTTCAGATTGCCTCATGGAGGTTGGTGTTTCTCTTTCTGTTTCCCATTTTCAAATTGGTCAATTTGTGGATGTTTCTGGTGTTTCTATCGGAAAAGGTTTTGCAGGGGTTATGAAGCGTCATAATTTTGCTGGTTCTAGGGCGACGCATGGTGTTTCCTTGTCCCACAGAAGTCACGGCTCTACGGGGCAGCGTCAAGATCCCGGTAAAGTTTTTAAGGGAAAAAAGATGGCTGGTCATATGGGGAATCGCAACGTTACGACGCAAAACTTGAAAGTTATTTTGTTGGATGTTGAGAAGAATTTGATTGCTTTAAAGGGGGCAGTTCCCGGAGCGGCAGGTTCTTTTGTAAAGATTCGGGATGCTGTGAAGAAGAATCAGGAAAGTTTATTCTCTCCTGGTGGTGGAATGGCTCAAGAACAAGCTGAGCTTTCTTAGATTGGATAGGGTGAGACATGGATGTAATTGTTCGTAATTTTGAAAATCAAGAAGTTGGTTCTTTAGCTTTAGATCCATCTATTTTTGGTGTAGAGCCGCGTCCAGATATTTTGGCGCGTGTGGTGCGTTGGCAATTGGCCAAACGTCGTTCTGGTAATCACAAAACCAAGGGAGTTAGTGAGATAAGCGGAACGACGCGTAAACCTTACCGTCAGAAAGGAACTGGCCGTGCCCGTCAAGGTAGTCTTCGTTCTCCCCAATTTCGAGGTGGGGCTGTTATTTTCGGGCCTGTCGTGAGAAGTCATGAATTCGATTTGCCGAAGAAGGTGAGAAAATTAGGCCTGAAGATGGCGCTTTCTAGCAAAATGGCTGAGGGAAATTTGATCATAATGGATCAATTTTCTTTAGAGTCTTCCAAAACACGGAGTTTTTCTAAAAAACTTGGCGGAATGGGTCTTGATTCAGTTTTGATGATTGGCGTTGGTGAGATTGATCCAGCTTTTTTCAATGCTTCTTCGAATCTTCCTTATGTTGACGTTTTGCCTCAACAAGGCGTTAATGTTTATGATATTCTTCGGCGCCGTTTTTTGGTGTTGCATAAAGATGCTGTGAATTATTTGGAGGGAAGATTGAAATGACGCGTCGTTTTGTTTTAAGAGATCGAAAAAAAGAACTCTCCGATGAGCGTGTTTTTGAGGTGATTCTTTCTCCTGTTTTGACCGAGAAGTCAACTCTTGCTTCAGAACGTGGTCAATATGTTTTTAAAGTTTTGCGAGAAGCGAATAAATTTGAAATTTCTAGGGCTTTAGAGAAACTTTTTGAAGTTGAAGTTTCTTCAGTTAACACGGTTTCTGTTCCTGGAAAGGTTAAGCGTTTTCGTGGGCGTTTAGGTAAGCGGAGTGCTTTTAAAAAAGCTATTGTTACGCTTCGTGAAGGTTTCTCAATAGATATGACGACTGCGGGGTAAATTTTATATGAGTTTGATTTATTATAAACCTACGCCTTTATCTCGGAGGGGTTTGGTCCTTGTGGATCGGAAACATCTTTGGAAGGGGCGTCCAGAAAAAGCTTTGGTCGAAGGCTTGAAACGCACTGGTGGACGTAACGCATCTGGCCGCGTTACGTCTTGGCAACGTGGCGGTGGGCATAAGCGTCTTTATAGACATGTTGATTTTCAACGTCGTTTGTTTAATGTTTCAGGGGTTGTGGAGCGACTTGAATATGATCCAAATCGCACCTGTTTTATTGCCTTGGTGGCTTATCAAAATGGTGAAAAATCTTATATTTTGGCGCCTCAAAAACTAAATGTTGGGGATGAAGTGGTTTCGGGTGAAAAAACAGACGTTAAGCCTGGAAATGCTATGTATCTCAAAAATATGCCTATAGGAATTTCCGTGCATAACATTGAGTTGAAAATTGGCAAGGGTGGGCAGATGGCTCGTTCAGCAGGCGCTTCGTCGCAGCTTGTTGGTAAGGATATGGACTATGTTTTGTTAAAACTTCCTTCGGGGGAATTGCGAAAAGTTCATGGGGGTTGTATGGCTTCTGTGGGAGTTCTGTCTAATTCAGATCATCAAAACATTAAGCTTGCAAAAGCTGGGCGAAATCGTTGGAAAGGTAAGCGTCCTCATGTTCGAGGTGTTGCTATGAACCCAGTCGATCACCCCCACGGAGGTGGAGAAGGCCGTACGTCTGGTGGGCGTCATCCAGTATCTCCTTGGGGTTTGCCGACGAAGGGTAAGAAGACACGGCGTTCTACACGCACGGATAATCTGATCATACGTCGTCGTCACAAAGCATAAGGAGAGAGAAAAGATGCCACGTTCAGTTTGGAAAGGTCCGTTTTTAGATGGTTATCTTTTAAAAAAAGCTGATGCTGCTCGCAATTCAGAGCGCAAAGATGTTATTAAAATTTGGTCTCGGCGTTCTACGATTTTACCCCAATTTGTGGGACTTACATTTGGTGTGCATAACGGGCATAAATTTATTCCTGTTTTAGTTACAGAAAATATGATCGGGCACAAGTTTGGTGAGTTTTCTTTAACGAGAACTTTTCACGGGCACGCAGCAGATCGTAAGGCAAAGAGAGGGTAGAGTATATCAAATGTCAAAACCAAAATTTAAGCGTTCTCTTGGAGATAATTGCGCTATGGCATCTATTAAAAGTTTGCGTGTGAGTCCCCAAAAATTAAATTTGCTGGCTGGGCTTATTCGAGGGAAATTGGTTTCTAAGGCGCTAAGGGATCTTTCTTTTGCATCCCAAAGGGTTGCGCAAGACGTTAAAAAATTGCTAATGTCTGCTATTGCTAATGCTGAAGTCAACCATGGCTTGGATATTGACTGTTTGGTTGTTCAAGAAGCGACGGTTGGCAGAGATTTTGTTTTAAAACGTTCGGACATTCGAGGGCGCAGCAAAGTAGGGCGAATTACGAAGCCGTTTAGCAATATGCGTATCGTTGTGAGAGAGGAAAAAGAATAAATGGGCCAAAAAACGAACCCGATTGGTTTTAGACTTGGTGTGAATCGGACGTGGGATTCCCGTTGGTATGCATCAAAAAAAGATTACGTTAAGTTGCTGCATGAAGACCTTGCCTTGCGTAAATTTTTGAAATCTAGATTGTCGGATGCTGAAATTTCCCAGGTTGTTATTGAACGTCCTCATAAAAAGCCACGCATAACGGTTTATTCTGCGCGCCCAGGTGTTATTATCGGAAAAAAAGGAGCTGGTATTGAAAAATTGCGCCTTGATCTTTCCGAGATGTTGGGAGATGAGATTAACTTTAATATCGTTGAAATTCGAAAGCCAGAGCTTGTAGCGCCTTTGGTTGCGGAAGGGATCGCCAAACAGCTTGAGAAGCGGGCTTCTTTTAGGCGGGCTATGAAACGTGCAGTTCAGTCAGCAATGAAGGCTGGGGCTCTTGGAATACGTGTCAATTGTGCTGGTCGTCTTATGGGTGCTGAAATTGCGCGTGTAGAGTGGTACAGAGAGGGTCGGGTGCCGCTTCATACGTTGCGTGCTGATGTAGATTTTGGTTCTGCTGTCGCTAAGACAACTTATGGTACGTGCGGTGTGAAAGTTTGGGTTTACAGCGGTGATATTTTAGAGCATGATCCTATGGCGCGTGATCGGCATTTGGCTGAGATTACGTCCAATCGTGGTTCAATCTAGGGAAGAGGGTTAGAGGGAATGTTGAGTCCAAAAAAGACAAAATATCGTAAGGCTTTTAAAGGGCGTATACACGGTATGGCAAAAAGCGGAACTCAAGTCAATTTTGGTGCATATGGTTTAAAAGCTGTTGCTCCCGCCCGTATTACAGCTCGCCAGATTGAGTCGGCCCGACGTGCCATTACAAGGCATATGAAGCGTTTGGGACGTTTATGGATTCGAGTTTTTCCAGATGTTCCTGTGAGTATGAAGCCACAAGAAGTTCGCATGGGAAGTGGAAAAGGTTCTGTTGAATATTGGATGTGTCGTGTGAAACCAGGTTTAATTCTTTTTGAATTGGATGGCGTTTCTCCTGAGCTTGCAAAAGAAGCTTTTGCTTTGGCTTCTGAGAAGCTTCCTTTAGAAACCCGCTTTGTAACCCGCTTAATATAAGAGTTTTGAGATATGCTGCTAGATATGAATCAGCTTTGTAAGATGGATGTAAAATCCTTAAAAGAGAAAGTTTTGGCGCTTAAGAAGGAGTTTTTTGCGCTTCGCTTTCAAAGAATTGCAGGGCAGTTAAAGAATACCAGTGAATTGCGCCGTGTAAAGCGTTCGATTGCTCAGGTTAAGACTGCTTTAATTTTACAGAAATCTTGAGGATTTTTAGGAAAGGAATTTTACTATGCCACGTGCTGTCTTGCAGGGTGTCGTTACGAGTGATAAGCGTGATAAAACCGTTAGGGTTCGCGTTCAAAGGCGAGTAAAACATCCTCTTTATGGAAAAATTGTTCGTGTTTTTAAGAATTATGCCGCCCATGACCCATCGAATGCATATAAGCTTGGAGATGTTGTCAGTATTCGTGAGTCTCGTCCTTATTCAAAAACGAAGTGTTGGGAAGTTTTCTCTTGCGTGACTCGGGGCATGAATAGAGAGGGAGTGTGACATGATACAAGCTGAAACAAATTTAGGCGTTGCGGATAATTCTGGAGCTAAGCGCGTCCAGTGCATTAAAGTGCTTGGGGGATCTAAGCGTCGTTTTGCTACAATTGGTGACGTTATTGTTGTAGCTGTTAAAGAGGCTATCCCTAGAGGGCGCGTGAAAAAAGGGGAGGTTTCTTATGCGGTTGTTGTCCGAACTGCAAAAGGCATCCAGCGCTCAGATGGTTCGGCTATTCGCTTTGATCAAAACGCGGTTGTGATGTTAAACAAGCAAAGGGAGCCTTTGGGCACTCGTATATTTGGACCTGTAACGCGTGAATTGCGGGGTAAAAATTTTTTAAAGATTATTTCATTAGCTCCTGAGGTTTTGTAAAATGGCTGCTGCGTGGAAAATTAAAAAAGGAGATCTCGTTTTTGTTTTGTCTGGTAAAGACAAGGGAAAGACAGGTAAGATCCTCAAGGTATTGAGGGATGAAAGGCGTGTTGTGGTGGAGGGTGTGAATCTTTCGGCTCGTCATCACCGTCCTTCTCCCCGTCATCCTGAGGGCGGGATTGTGCGTCAAGAATTCCCTTTGCATGCCTCTAATGTCGCATGCTTTGATCCAGTTTCGGGTGGGCCAACTCGTGTTGGTTTTCGCATTGAAAATGGTAACAAAGTTCGTTATGCTAAGCGCTCTGGCGATTTGATAGATCAGTAGGATTAAACGTTTTTATGAAGCAATTACAAGAGCCTCCTCGGTTAAAAAAATTTTTTGAAGAGACATTGCGTCCTCAACTTTTTGAAAGTGGTTCTTTCGGGAATATGTTGGAAATTCCACGTTTTGAGAAGATAGTGCTTAACATGGGTCTTGGAAAACATGCCCAAGACCAGCGTCAGCTTACGGCTGCCCAAGAGCATTTAGCCCTTATTGCGGGACAGCGTCCGGTGCCTACTAAAGCCAGAAAATCCATCGCCGGTTTTAAAATCAGAGAAGGGATGACCATTGGGTTTAGGGTTACACTGCGGGGTGTGATGATGTACGAATTTCTCGATCGTTTACTTACAATTGCACTTCCTCGTGTTCGTGATTTTAGAGGACTTCCTGTCAGAAGTTTCGATGGAAAAGGCAATTATTCTTTTGGTATTCGGGAGCACGTTATTTTTCCTGAGGTTGATTACGATAAAGTAGATCAGGTCTTAGGGATGGATATTGCTTTTGTGACAACAGGAAAAACAGATTCTCATGCAAAGCTTTTGTTGGAAGGGTTTGGCATACCCTTTATGAAACATTAGAAAAGGGTAAGTAAAAATGGCTAAAAAAAGTTCTATTGAGAAGAATAAACATCGCCAGCTGCTTGCTGTGAAGAATGAATCCCGTCGCAAACGGTTGAAAAAAACATTGATGGATCGCACCCTTAATGTTGAAGAGCGGTTTAATGCATCTATAAAACTTGCTGAGTTGCCTAGAAACAGTGCTCCTGTCCGTTACCGTAACCGTTGTTTTGAAACAGGACGTGCACGTGGTTTTTATAGAAAAGTAGGTTTGTCCCGTATTCGTTTTCGTGAATTAGCTTCGGAGGGTAAAATCCCAGGCATGATTCAGTCAAGTTGGTAGCATAAAGGAGAAAAATTATGGCGATTAATGATCCCATAGGTGATATGTTAACGCGTCTTCGGAATGCTCAAAAAGCTGGGCACAGAAAGGTTTTGGTACCTGACTCCCGTTTTCGTCGGGATGTCTTGGACGTTTTGAAGCGAGAAGGGTATATTCTTGGTTATGCGCTGCAACAGCTTCGGGAGGGTGTTTCTCAGATTCAAGTAGACTTGAGGTATTACGAGGGTGAGCCTGTTATATCTCGTTCGGAGCGGGTTTCAAAGCCAGGAAGGCGTTTTTATGGAAAAACGTCAAAAATTCCAAAAGTTTTGAACGGTCTTGGCGTGTTTGTGCTCTCGACCTCGAAAGGGGTTCTTTCTGATGCCGAAGCAAGGCGTTTGAATGTTGGTGGTGAAATTTTATGTCGTATATTTTAAGGAATTGAAAAATGTCTCGTATTGGCAAGCATGCTATTGATGTTCCTGCTGGTGTTACCTGCGAATTGAGAGGACGTGAAGTTTTTGTCAAGGGTAAATTAGGTGAGCTCTTTTTTCAGGTTCCTTCTGGTGTTGAGCCAGAATTTAGTGACGGAAAGATTCTTTTTCGCCCGATGCAAAAAACAAAAGAATTAATTTCTTTGTGGGGTACAAGCAGAAGTATCGTTAAAAATATTGTGACGGGAGTCCACGAAGGTTTCTCTATTAACTTAGAGATTGAAGGCGTTGGATACCGTGCCTCTGTTCAGGGGAAGAACTTGAAGCTTCAGCTTGGGTACAGCCATGATGTCGACCTTCCGATTCCTGAAGGTATCCAGATAAAATGCGATAAACCAACGCTTGTTACTATTTCGGGGGCTGATAAGCAAAAAGTTGGTCAAGTGGCTGCAAAAATAAAATCTTATAGACCTCCTGAGCCTTTTAATGGAAAAGGGATTCGTAAGCAAGGTCAGTTTATTTTGCGCAAGCAAGGAAAGAAAAAGTAGAGATGGTTGTACATACAAAACTTTTTGATCGACGTCAAGAACGTGTTCGTTTCAGGATTAGGCGCTCTAACCCGTCAGGACGTTTACGCCTGTCAGTTTTTCGTTCTAATCGTTATATTTATGCTCAGTTGATTGATGATAATCGTCACTGTACTCTTGTTTCTGCGTCCAGCATTGAAAAAGATCTAAAAGATCTTTTGAAGGGTAAAAACGATAAGGGGGCAGCGGAAGAAGTTGGTAAGAGAATTGCTGAGCGCGCGCTCAAGTTAGGTCATAAAGATGTTGTTTTCGATAGGGGTGGACGTCTTTTTCATGGCCGCGTGAAGGCGTTAGCTGAAGCAGCCCGTGCTGCAGGTCTTTTCTTTTAATCGGTAAGATAGTTTTTTTAAGGAGAATTTTGTGAAAGAAGTGAAACAAGAAAAAAAATCTCGAGGGGACGGTGCCCGCTCAGAGAAAGAAGAAGCTCCTTTTTTTTCAAACTTGATAGCTGTCAACCGCGTCGCTAAGGTTGTTAAAGGTGGTAAGCGTTTTTCTTTTGCGGCTCTTGTTGTTGTTGGAGATGGTAGAGGGCGTGCAGGATATGGATCTGGTAAAGCTAGAGAGGTCCCTGAGGCTTTGAAAAAAGCAACGGATCAGGCCAAAAAATCAATGAAGAAAATTCCCTTAAAAGAGGGGCGCACGCTTCATCATGACGTGACAGCTTCTTTTGGAGCAGGGCTCGTTCATTTGAGAGCGGCGCCAGCTGGAACAGGCATTATCGCCGGTGGGCCTATGCGAGCTGTTTTTGAATCTTTAGGGATTCAAGATGTTGTGAGCAAATCTTTAGGGACTTCTAACCCTTATAACATGGTGAAGGCAACGTTTAGGGCGCTCTGCTCTGTTCAAACCCCTAGAATGGTAGCTGCTAAACGGGGCAGAAAAGTTTCTGAAATTTATGCTGACCGTAATTCTATGGATTCTGAACAATTGGGAGAAGCAAATGTCTAAAAAAATGCTTAAGATTAAGCAAATTGGCAGCCCTATCCGCAGAAATGCGCTGCAGCGCAGGACCCTTTTAGGATTGGGTTTAGGAAAAAAACTTCAAAAAGTCCGTGAATTGGAAGACACGCCTTCTGTCCGTGGGATGCTCGACAAGGTTAAGCACATGGTTGAAGTTGTGTCCTAAGGTCTATTGGGTAGAAAATTTTGTTAAGGAAAACGAAAAATGTTGTTGACTGATATTAGAGATAATCCAGGTTCTCATAAAAAAAGAGTTCGTGTTGGGCGTGGTATTGGTTCTGGCTGCGGTAAAACTTCAGGAGCAGGTGGAAAAGGCCAAACTGCTCGCAGCGGTGTTTCTATCAATGGATTTGAAGGCGGTCAGATGCCTTTATATCGTCGTTTGCCAAATA
>JBOFKH010000146.1:0-3360 GCA_051657225.1 Alphaproteobacteria bacterium | reverse complement strand
TTGTTTGGGGAACCTATTGCGACTGGTATCTCGAGCTTGCAAAATTTAGCCTGGAGCATGGTTCTGCCCACGAACAACAAGAAACCCGCCAAACCATCGCGTGGGCGCTGGGGTGCTTGCTTCATGCACTCCATCCTTTCGCACCTTTCATGACAGAAACCCTTTGGGAACATGTATCCCAAAGCAAAGGAGCCTTGCTGAGTCAAAGGCGTTGGCCAACCCTGCACCTTTCGCATTCTCAAGCTTGGCACCAAGCTCGGGAAGAAATCACCTGGGTTATCGCTATCATTGGCTATGTGCGAACGTTGCGTTCAGAATTACGGATTTCTCCCCAAGTGCCTTTGGAGGTTTGCCTGTTTTCTGAAACACTACCCCTCCAAGCTTTTATGGAACACCAGGGTGCATTACTGAAAAAGCTGTTGCGTCTTGAGTCCCTCACGCTTTCCAGCGAGGCGCCCCTTGTGGCAAAAATTTCCGGAGTCTCCCAGGGGCTTGTTGAAAAAACCCTAGTGACTGTTTCGCTCCAAGGCCTTGTGGACGTGGAGGCAGAAGCTGCACGCCTCGAAAAAGCCATCCAAAAAGTTCAAAAAGAGAAGGAGGCCTTGGAGCAAAAGCTGGAACGTCCAGATTTTTGTGAAAAAGCTCCGGAATCTGTTATTGAAGAAGTGAAAAAACGCCATGCTGAAGCTTTGACACAACTGGCACAATTGAAGGCTTCCCTTGAACGATTCACCTTCTAGAACGTAATATAAAAAAATTTTAATTTTTTAATAAAAAAGGTATATACTGGCGATCGTTGTTCGCAATTTGTCTAAAAAGGATAAAACTATGCTGACCCAAGATGCGCTGGATGTGTTATTCCGAAAAGCAAGAACCCATAACGCCTGGAAGCCCCAGGAAGTTCCAGATAGTCTCCTGCAGCAGGTTTATGAACTAGCAGTTTTGGGCCCTACGAGCCTTAATTGTGGTCCTATGCGGGTGCTTTTTTTGAAATCGAAAGAAGCCAAAGAAAAATTAAAATCAGCCTTGGCTCCTGGGAATGTTGATAAAACCATGTCAGCCCCCGTAACGGCGATCATTGCCCACGATCAGAGGTTTTATGAGCAGCTTCCCGTGCTGTTTCCTCACCTCGACGCACGGTCTTGGTTTGTGGATAATAAAGACCTTTCCAACGAAACTGCTTTTCGTAACGGGACGCTTCAGGGCGCTTATTTCATCCTTGCAGCTCGTAGCATGGGCTTAGATTGTGGACCTATGTCAGGTTTTGATAAAGAGACGGTAGACAAGCTTTTCTTTGCAGATAGACCTTGGAAAAGCAATTTTCTTTGCAACCTGGGGTATGGAGATGTAGAAGCTCTCTATCCACGTGGGGAGCGCCCTTCTTTCGATGAAGCTTGCTACAGCTTATAGAGAGATTTAGGATGCCTTGTTTGATGATTATAGGTTTGGGGTATGTCGGTGAAGCCCTTGCTGTGGATTTAAACGCAAAGGGGTGGAAAATTCAAGGAACAACCCGCTCTTTAGAAAAAGCTGAACGCCTTAGGGCTTTGGGCATTGAAACTTGGACAGATACCCATGACCCGCATTTCCAAGAAGCATTGCATGAAGCAACCCATGTGCTCATTTCAATCCCTCCTGTTGGAGAGCTTGAACCAGAAGAAAATTCTAAAAAAAATAGAGATTATTTTAAAGAGCAACCTTTTTTTTCGCCATTATCCCTGTGTGCCTCTAAAAAAAATACCTCTCCTTTGTTATGGTTAGGATATCTATCGTCAACAGCAGTCTACGGCGACCACGAAGGCGCATGGGTTGATGAAGAAACAGTGCCTCACCCGAATACACGAGAAGGAACACGGCGTCTCTACATTGAAAATGGGCTCCAACGCTATATGGCCCCTTTTCCTGTTCATATTTTCAGACTAGCGGGAATTTATGGACCAAAAAGAAATATTCTTGAAGCTATTTTGGTGGGGAGAGCAAAGCGCATCTTTAAAAAAGATGTTGTTTTTTCCCGTATTCATTTAGATGATATTTTGCAAGTTTTACAAACTTCCATAGCGAAAAACAGTGGAAAACGGGCCAATTCTTCGAACTATATCTACAACGTTGCAGATGATGAACCATCTTCCACAGCCAGCATCGTAGAATATGGGTGTGAACTTTTGAATCATCCCCTCCTTCCTCTCCTTTCTCCTGAAGAGGCAGATTTATCAACCATGGGAAAGAGCTTCTATCAAAGCAGCAAAAAAATTCTCAACAAAAAAATCAAACGCGAGATGGATCTCCACCTGATTTTTCCAAATTATAGAGAAGGGCTTAACATGCTCTTTAAAAAACTTCAGCCTTAAAAAGCATCCCGAGTGATTTTTTAAATAAAATAGCGTAAAATTTTCTCGAATATTACTTCGTTAGATTCAATATAAAAGAGACAAGAAAAATGGCACATATGTACCTTGGGTGGGCCCTGTTGGGGATAGCTGTTTCAGTTTTACTCATTCTTGATTTGGGCGTATTCCATAAAAATCCACATAAAGTTTCTCTTAAAGAATCCATTCGTTGGAGCGTGGTTTGGGTTGTTCTTTCTCTTCTATTCGGGGTTGGCATTGTTATCGATGGCGGTGTTGAAAGAGGGATCCTTTTTTTCACCAGCTATCTGGTTGAAAAATCTTTAAGTATTGATAACATTTTTCTTTTCACCCTCATTTTTTCCAGCCTCCAGATTCAAGCAAAATATCAGCACCGCGTTCTATTTTGGGGAGTCTTGGGAGCCCTTGTCATGCGCGCGGCCATGCTTTTAGGAGGCTTAAGCTTAATTGAGCAATTTGAGTGGCTTCTCTTGGTTTTTGGCGGGATCTTGGTTGTAACAGGTGTTAAGCTTTTAATGGCTTCTAAAGAAACTTCTTTTTTAGAAAATAGCTTTGTCCAACGCTTAATCGCTTGGTTTCCCTTTGACAAAAGCTATCAAGGAAAGGCCTTTTGGATTAAAAACCCTGAAGGTGCCTTTATATTCACACCTCTTTTTATGGCACTTGTGTTGGTTGAGTTAGCAGATTTGGTTTTTGCCCTTGATTCAATTCCTGCGGTGCTTGCCATTACCCAAGACCCTTTTTTGGTCTATAGCTCTAACGTATTGGCTATTTTAGGGCTACGATCCCTTTATTTTGTCCTCGTACACTTTGTAGACAGATTTGGCTATCTGAAAAAGGGGATTGCTGTTGTCTTATGCTTTATTGGTGTCAAAATGCTTATCACAGATTTTTTCAAAATCCCAGCGATTTTGTCACTTGTGTTCATTGTATGTATTTTGGGATGCTCTATTTTGATGTCCAGGAAAAACCAAAAACGGGGGAAGGTTTAGCC
>JBOFKH010000145.1:0-8986 GCA_051657225.1 Alphaproteobacteria bacterium | reverse complement strand
TGTTGGTGGATGGCCAGGGAAATTTTGGCTCGGTGGATGGTGACAAGCCTGCTTCCAGCCGTTATACAGAGGTGCGCCTCACCCGCATTTCCCATTACATTCTGGAAGATTACGACAAAGAAACCGTTGATTTTCAGCCAAACTATGATGATACGGTGATGATGCCTTGCGTGCTTCCGGCTCGCTTTCCCAATTTGTTGGTGAATGGCGCCGGGGGAATCGCCGTGGGGATGGCGACCAACATTCCCACCCACAATTTGGGGGAGGTGATTGATGGTTGTTGTGCGTTGATCGATAACCCTGAATTGGGAATTGACGAGCTTTTAGAATACATTCCAGGGCCTGACTTCCCAACGGGGGGGATTATCCTTGGAAAAAAAGGGATTCGTGACGCTTACTTCACAGGGCGCGGCAGCGTGCCGATTCGGGGTAAATGCCACACGGAAGAGCTTAAGAAAGACAGGGCAGCTCTTATCATCACAGAGCTTCCCTATCAGGTTAACAAAGCCCGTTTGGTAGAGCGCATTGCGGAGCTTTTCGCGAATAAGGAACTCGACGGGATCAGTGAGCTGCGGGACGAGTCAGACCGTAACGGTATGCGGGTGGTGATTGAGCTAAAAAAAGATGTGGTTCCTGAAGTTATCCTGAACCGCCTCTACGCCATGACGCCCCTTCAGACGTCTTTTGGGGTCAACATGTTGGCCCTTAATGGTGGGCGCCCTCTTCAGATGAACCTGAAGGATGTGCTGCAGGCCTTTATTGAGTTTCGCGAAGAGGTGATCACGCGTCGCACCCGTTTTTTCTTGAACAAGGTAAGAGACCGAGCTCACTTGATTTTAGGGCTTGTGGTGGCGGTTTCTCACATTGATGAAATTGTTCGGCTCATTCGCAAATCTTCAGACGTTCAGCAGGCTCGCCAGACCTTGATGGCGCGGGTCTGGCCTGTGGAAGAAATTTCAGACTATCTCAAGCTGTTGGGGGAAGGAGAGGCTCAGTTAAGGCCTGAAGGCTATGGGTTTACAGAAGCTCAAGTGAAGGCCATTCTTGATTTACGTTTGCATCGGTTGACGGGGCTTGAGCGGGAAAAGCTGACCGATGAGTTGAAAGAACTTGCTGCCAAAATTCAAGAATATGTGAGTATTTTGAGCTCTAAGACCCTGTTGTTTGATCTGATGAAAAAAGAGCTGTTAGAGGTCAGAACTATGTTCGCAGACCCCAGAAGAACAGCTCTGGAAGCGGATCATTCGGTTTTGGATGAAGAAGCGTTGATTCAGCGGGAAGATATGGTGGTGATCTTCACCGTCAAAGGGTATGTCAAGCGGGTTCCCCTAGCGGCTTACCGGGCCCAGCGTCGGGGAGGCAAAGGCAAAACGGGAATGTCGACCCGGGAAGAAGATATCTCCTCAGAAGTTTTTGTCGCAACAACCCACACGCCGCTACTTTTTTTCACCTCTGTGGGGAAAGCTTATCAGCTCAAGGTTTATGAGCTTCCCATCGGAACCCCCCAGGGGCGAGGCAAACCCTTGCTTAACATCCTTCCTTTAACCCAGCAAGAAACATTGTCGACCCTTCTGCCTTTGCCGGAGGATCCAGAAGATTGGAAAGGATTAGACATCCTTTTTGTGACTTCTGCAGGGAACGTGAGGCGAAACGCCCTTTCTGATTTCACCAACATTCGTGGTAACGGCAAGATTGCCATGAAATTGGAGGAAGCTGGGGAGCGCCTGATTGCGGTTCAAGTGTGCCGGGAAGATCAAGACGTTTTGTTGACGACGCGCCATGGCCGCAGCATCCGTTTTTGCGTAAGCGACGTTCGTCAATTCTCAGGCCGTACCTCCACAGGGGTTCGCGGGGTTCGCCTGGCTTCAGGTGACCAGGTGGTGGCCATGACCATTTTGGAAGGAACAGGCTTTTCTCCAGAAGAGCGCGAACTGTACCTGCGTCAAGCAGCGCGCTTGCGCCGGAGCGAAGGGGGAGATGAGGCGGTGGAAGAAGATTCAGACGATGCTAGCCTGCTTGCTTACGGTGGCGCGCTTTCCCAAGAAAAATTTGATGAAATGGCCCTTCAAGAACAGTTCATCCTCGCGGTGAGTGAGCGGGGCTATGGCAAGCGAACCTCTGCGTATGCTTATCGCCGAACAGGCCGGGGAGGGCAGGGGGTTGCAACGATGGAAGTTTCTAACCGGAACGGTCTGATTGTTGCGGCGTTGCCAGTTCATGAAGAAGACCAGATTATCCTGTTGACAGACGGTGGGCAGATGATCCGCTGCCCTGTTCATGATATTCGTATCGCAGGACGCAGAACCCAAGGTGTGGTCATCTTCCGTCTAGCTCCAGAAGAGAAAGTGGTCTCGGTGGTTCGCGTGAGTGAGATGGAAGCTGACGAAGATGAAGAGGTAGATGCTGGTTAATTTTCTAGGATCTGCTTGATAGATAGTGATAACAAATTTACCCCTTGATTGCACCTCAGTGAGGGAGCCAAGGGGTAAAATCAAAACAATTAATGATTGTTGTATACAGCTATGTCGTAGCTGAGGTTTCTCTCTTGTTTATGTGAGTTTTTCATCCAACGATATATACCGCTCCCTATGACGACTACTGCTCCCGTTATTCCTGCGGCGGTAAGATAGGGAACATAGTTTGCCGTTTCTGCAGAAGATTGGTTCAATCCCGTGGTATTATCCTCATCCCTTGGTGATAGAGGGGGGCTGTAACTTGGAAATATATAACTCAAATTTCCAAAAGAGCACTGTCTTTCTTCTGAGATAGAGGGGCTGCCTTCCGTAGAAAAAAGTTCTCTCAAAAATTTCGTTCTGATATTCACAATCCTTGATGTGGAAGGTTCTGATTCATGGGTTGCAAGCAGGAGACAGCCTTTTTGAGTTAACAAAGCAGTTTTAGTCGTTTTGTTTAGTGCATGTGAAATAGCCAAAAAATTTTCTGATAATCCGAAAGTTAACCTCTGAAATTCTGAATAATTGAGTTTGTAATAAGCAAATTCAGATCTTGTTACGCCAAACGCATCACTACTTGGTATCTTTGGCATCAAAGTAGCAAAACCATAAAAAGTGTTCTCATCTGTATGATCTGAATTAATGAGCTTATCCTGGTGGGTGCTAATAAACCTATCTACGTTCTGGCCTATACGTTTTTCCATCATATCAGCTAGATCTTTAGTTAACGTTAGGGTTTGATTTTCAACGCACAAACAGTTAGGAATGCTATCTAGTAGATCTAAAAGAGTGGTGTGGCCTGTTTCTCTTTTGCTATTAACTTTTCCCAAAAACAAAGTTTTTTCACTTTCTTGGCCAAACACGTTTGAAAATTCTTTAAACTTTCCTGGGAACAGGTTTCTCCCAAAAAATGACCCTTCTACGGTTATGCTGTCACTTCCAGATGGAATCTCTTCTTTAGAAATAAGCCTCATTCCAGAGACAGTGTCTTTTATATTATCGGAGTAAAGCTTTTTGTCTTTCAAACGGCATTCTGCTGAAGGACATGTGTCTGTGGGACTTTGCTTAGTTCGCTTAGTTCGCTTAGTTCCCCACCTAAATTTCTCTGCATTTTGTAGGCTCTGCCTTAGAAGCTGTTCTGCATCATCTAGGTGATTTTCTCGTTCATCTGAAAATGCTGGGGCAGCTCGGGATGGTAAACTGATATTTCCTGGGGATAAGTCATTCAAAACCCTAATTCCGCTCGAAATGGGAATTAGTGGGCCAGCAAAAACGGGCAAACTATTCAGAGAATATACAGCTGTTATTAAACAAGACACTAATTTTTTATTCATTTATAATTCCATTTTTAATTAATTATTTGATTTATTTTTTTATCTAAAAAAGATAAAAACCAACTCGTGTTTAAATCAAACAAAATTATAAATTAAAAGAAAATATTTTATTTGTTTGATATTTTGTATTTTTATGGACTTCGGGTTTTTTTTGCACATTTACATCGTATCAAAGCTCTTGGTTCAAAATTTTTTTGAACCAAGATTGAAAAAGAAGGGTTTAAGTAGAAAAAAATAAAAAATAAAGGTTGCAAGTTTACCTTGTTTTTGTGAACCTTCGGGTATCGAATGGCTTTTTAGTTGGAGGAGGGATGGTCAAGCGTTCATTGGTTGCGCCAACACCCCAAAAAAATCCTATTTTGCTTTGGGAAGACATAGCTTTATCCCATAGTTGGTCCTATAATAAGTTATCTTCAACAGAGCTTTTGTTATTGGTAGAGACGCTTCAAAAACCTCTCGAAATTGCTATTCGTTGGGATGAGGCCTCTGGTCACATGGAGATGTTGGGGCTGTTTGATATACGGATTCCTTTAAAAAGCAAATTACCTGTGTTAGAGATTTTGTCGGCCTTAAGCCAAGAGATGCGTTTGGGTGGATTTTATTTGTGTCCTTCAGAGCGAAAACCTATTTTTAAGTATACCTTAATTGCTTATCCCCAAAGGGGCATTCCCCTTCATCATTTGAGTGAATTAACAGACGAAATTTTGTTTAATGGAGAGCGCCTTTTTCAAGCCCTTCAATATATTTTAAAAGAGGGGCGTTCGGTTTCAGAAGCCATTTTTGCTGCGTTTGTTGAGATTGAGGGAGAGGCCTAGAACCCTATCCCCTTATTTTATAAAGATTTTTCAAATTCATTAGGAATTTGTTACTTTTTTTTGAATAGGATTACAGGTAGAACGTGTTTACCCGCTTGATTTTTTCTTTTATTGTTGGGTAAGTAGAGAAACGATTACAGGATTGAAAGGAAGTTCAAGATGACTGATAAAAAAAAGAAGAATGGAGCGGTACCACCGCAGGAAACTGAAGTTTCAGGAACAGAAGAACAAACCCAAGGCATTGCGATTAACGCCCAGTATATTAAGGATCTTTCTTTTGAGAATCCTAATCCCATTGAAAATTTAGTGAATCAAGAAACGACTAGCTCTAGCACGGTTAACATCGAAGTGAGCGGACAGCATTTGACCGAACAATCTTTTGAAGTGAGTTTAAAAATCAAAGCGAAGGTTGAGCAGAGTCAAAAATCTGTTTATTTAATTGAGTTGGACTATGCAGGTGTTTTTACGCTGTCTGGGTTTCCTGATGATGTGATGCGTTTGATTCTTTTTGTGGAATGCCCTCGTTTGTTGTTTCCTTTTGCGCGCGCTATTGTCGCAAGGGTGACACAAGAAAGCGGCTTCCCACCTTTGTTTCTCAAACCAGTTGATTTTGCTGAATTACTCCGCCAGCGCCTAGAAGAAGAAGCGGAGCAGGGGATAACAAAAGCACAACAAAAGCATTAAATTTCAAACCTCGGCTTCATAAATTATGTGGGCGTTCAGCATTGGGCGCCCCGCGGGATTTTTTATTAGTTTATGGAGTGATCAGTCTCATGTAATCCATGAATTTTTCAGAGCATTCTGCGTTGAATTTAAAAATAGCGGGCAGTTGATAGGGGTGGTTTGCAAGGATGAATTTTTCTAGTTTATCTATCAGATTTTTTGTTGTTTTAAATAACATATAGTGTTCATGGGCATGTTCTGCGTTTCCTTCCCACAAATAAATAGACTTGCCATTGGGGATGATGTTTACGCAAACTGCTAGTTTATTAAGGATGGCGGATTCTGCCAGTTGGCTTGCCTCTTGTTCTGTGCTAACCGTTGTATATAAAACTATAGCGTTTTTGTTTATCAGCTCAGAGATTATCAATGTGACATCCTTTTTTTCCGTTCTCCACCTTTAGGTAAAGTAAATTTTTCTATATGACAAATTTTTTTAGGTTAAAAATTTTATTTCCTCAATTTATAACTTGATTTGTTAGGGCGTTGCCACAGGTTTTTTCGAACCATCTTTCTCTTCTGGTTTCTTGGTTGTGCCTACAAAAAATTCTTTAAATTTTTTCTGCGTTGTTTCCCAAGCTTCAGCTACATTTTCTCCAAAATGAGAAGATTTTTCGTAGGGAGGTGTGAAGGCGCCTGTTATCGGATCTGCATCAGATTCTTGAAAATTTTCTCCCATTCTTCTGAGCTCTTTTAATGGGTTTCCTAAGGCAGCTCCTTTGGGGCTAAAAATTTTGGGGAATCCTTGCTGTGAAGCAGAATTTTCAGAGGGTTTCTCTGAGTTTCCCTCTGTTGAAAGTGCTATAGAAGTTAAAAAACAGGCAAAAAATAGGCTATGTTTTTTTTTCATCTGACAGTCTCCCTTGTGTCAAAAAATATACTATATTGAAATTATATGATAATACTTATTAACAAAAAGTAAAAAATAAGAATATGAAAAAAATATTTAATTAAAAAAACGTAAATAAATTACAACTGAATGTATTTTAATTAATTTGGGTGATTAACCCGTTTCGCTTTTGCCGAATTTGAGGGGAAAAAGTTTTTTTTGGGGATTGTGTTCTGGTGAAAGGCACGTTACAAAGGGGGTGAATATGCCGAGGTTAATTGTAGAGAATAATGGATACGCTTTTTCATTTATTAGGTTATCTTATCCCGTTTTTGTTGGTGCTGACCGTGCTTGTGTTTGTCCACGAGTTGGGGCACTACCTTGTTGCGCGCTATAATGGCGTGAAAGTTGAGGTTTTTTCAATTGGCTTTGGGCCAGAGCTTTTGGGATGGAATGATAAGCGAGGAACACGCTGGAAGATCAGCCTGCTGCCCCTTGGGGGCTATGTTAAAATGTTTGGTGATGCAGATGCTTCAAGCAAACCAGATATGGAAAAATTAGGCTCTCTCTCCCAAGACCTGAAAGATCATTCCTTGTTCTATAAAACGGTTTGGCAACGGATTGCGGTGACAGCAGCCGGACCATTAGCCAATTACCTGTTTGCGATTGTTATTTTTGCAGGGGTGTTTATGACCGTTGGAGAGCGGTATACAGTTCCTGTTTTGGGTAATGTGCTTCATGAAAGTGCTGCGGCATCAGCGGGCCTAAAGACAGGTGATCGGGTTTTAAAACTCCAAGGGAACCCCGTGAACCGTTTTGAAGAGATCGTCGACATTGTGCGAGAAAACCCAGGGACTAGCTTGGCTTTTGAGGTTCAAAGAGAAAAGGAAACGCTCCAACTGTCTGTGATGCCTGAGACGATTCATTTTCAAGACCGGTTTGGTTATACCCATCGCATTGGGAGGCTTGGAGTCAGCTCAAGCGGGCAAGTTGAATTTATTTCACAAAACCCCTTGATGGCCGTTGGAAAAGCCATTGGGGAAGTTTTTGTGATTTCTTGGAAAACCCTTGAAGCCGTTGGACAGATGCTAACAGGCATGCGCTCAGGGGATGAAATTGGGGGTGTGCTGCGTATTGCGAAGATGTCTGGGGAAGTTGCGAGCCTGGGCATCCCAACTTTTTTTTGGTTTATGGGGCTGCTTTCCATCAACCTGGGATTGATTAACCTTTTTCCTATTCCCATGCTGGATGGGGGGCATTTGCTTTTTTATGGGATTGAAGCGGTTCGGGGAAAACCTCTTTCGGAGAAAGCTCAAGAATGGGGGTTTCGTTTTGGGTTGCTTTGCGTGTTAAGTTTGGTTGTTTTTTCAACTTGGAATGATTTGTCACAGCTTAAAGTGTTTCATTTTTTTGTAGGGTTGTTTGAGTAACTAGATCAATTAAAAAAATTGGAGGCTGAGAGCTTCGTTTCGCTGTTTTCTCATGAGGAGAAAAAGACAGGTAAAAGGTAGAAAAAGGTTTTATGAGGTATTTTAATCAATTCTTTCGGATATTTTTTATTTTCAGCTATGTGGGTTGTTTTACATCGTTTGGCTATGCTGGGATGGTTCAAAAAATCCAAGTTGAGGGAAATGTTAGGGTTGATACACAAACGGTTTTGTCTCACTTAACCTTCAAGCAGGGAGAAGATGTGGGGCCTGAACGGCTTGATGCTGCACTGAAAACGCTTTTTGCGATTGGGCTTTTTGCAGATGTTGTTTTTCAGGTTCGTGGAAATACCTTATGGATTAAAGTGGTTGAGAACCGTATGATCAACCAAGTTGCTTTTGAAGGCAATGACAAAGTTACGGATGAAATTTTTAAAGAAGAAATTAAGATAAAGCCACGGGAGGTTTATACACCTGGGCGGGTTCAAGAGGCTGCTCAAAAAATTCGAGAAATTTATAGGTTAAAAGGACGTTTTGCGGCGAAAATTGAGCCTAAAATTATAGAAAAAGACCAAAATCGTGTTGATTTAATTTTTGAAATTGAAGAAGGTCCATCCACAGGAGTTCGGCGGATCGCGTTTGTTGGAAATCATCGTTTTAGCGACAGCAGGCTGGAATCCGTTATTTTGACGAAAGAGAGCCGTTGGTATCGCTTTTTTACCAATGATGATACCTATGATCCAGACCGAATTGCCTATGATAAAGAGCTGTTAAGGCGTTATTATCTCGCGAATGGGTATCCAGATTTTCAAGTTATCTCTGCTGTTACAGAGCTTTCTCCTGATCGGCAAGATTTTTACATCACCTTTACCCTTGATGAAGGAAAACCTTACCATTTTGGTCAAATCAAGGTTGATTCTGCGTTATCGCGGGTTAAGCAAAAACTTCCTGAGCTTCTTAAAAACGTTTCGTTTTCTGCAGGAAATCTGTTTAACAATCGGGAAATTGAGAGAAGTGTTCAACTTTTCACAAAAATTCTTTCTGAGGCAGGGTTTGTCTTTTTAGATGTGAAGCCAGAGGTTATTCCCAATAAACAAACCCAACTGGTAGATGTGACATTTCAGATTGTGGAAGCACCCAAGGTTTACGTCAACCGCATCCATATTGAAGGCAACACGGGGACTGATGATGACGTGATCCGGCGTGAGTTTCGTTTTGCTGAAGGAGATCCTATCAGCCAAGCTAAACTTAAGCGTTCCCAAGAACGTCTTGAAAATTTAGATTTTTTTGAAAAAGTTGAGATTGATCAAGAAGAAACAGCGGTTCCAGATCGCCAAAACATGCGTGTTAAGGTGCAAGATAAATCGACCGGACAGCTTATGTTTGGAGGTGGTTACTCCACGAGTGA
>JBOFKH010000144.1:0-17411 GCA_051657225.1 Alphaproteobacteria bacterium | reverse complement strand
AAATTTTCCTATTATGGTGACCGAGGCGATCGAGTCATAAGGTTTGGTTTAAAGCCTGGGGTATAAAATTTCTTCGGCGTACTTTCTCCAAAGAGAGGTTCCGTGCCGTGCTATCCAAGTTTTCGATATTTCAACGGTTTGGGTTGAGCATCTTGTCCCAGGCGGCGCCTGCGGTCTGCCTCGTAAGCTTCATAATTCCCTTCAAACCAAACGGCAGAGCTGTTTCCCTCAAAAGCCAGAATGTGGGTTGCGATGCGGTCTAAAAACCAGCGGTCATGGCTGATCACCACGGCGCAGCCTGCGAAGGTCAGCAGGGCTTCTTCCAAAGCCCGCAGGGTTTCCACATCCAAGTCGTTGGTGGGCTCGTCGAGGAAAAGGAGGTTAGCCCCAGATTTTAAAAGCTTTGCTAGGTGGACGCGGTTGCGCTCACCCCCTGAAAGGAAGCCCACCTTTTTTTGTTGGTCACTGCCTTTGAAATTGAAGGAAGAGCAATAGGCCCGGCTTGAAATTTTTTGCTTGCCTAAGAGGATGTCATCAAATCCATCAGAAATCTCTTCCCAAACGCTTTTACCATCGTTGAGATTTTCACGGCTTTGGTCTACATAGCCCATCTCAACCGTATCCCCTATTTTGAGGGTTCCTGAGTCTGGCGTTTCTTGGCCTGTGAGCATGCGGCATAGGGTCGTTTTTCCGGCGCCGTTGGCGCCAATTACCCCCACAATGCCTCCAGGGGGCAAGCGGAAGGTGAGGTTCTCAAACAAGACCTTGTCACCAAAATGTTTGCTGAGGGCCTCTGCTTCGAGCACAGTGGTTCCCAAACGTTGGGCGATGGGGATGATGATTTGGGCTTGGTCCAGGGTTTGCCGGCCTTCTTCCGCAAGGAGGGCTTCATAGGCCGTGACCCGGGCTTTGCTTTTGGCTTGACGAGCCTTGGGGGATTGGCGAATCCACTCCAGCTCACGGGCTAAAATCCTTTGTTTGGAAGCTTCCTGGCGACCCTCAAGCTCTAAACGCTTTTGCTTTTGCTCAAGCCAGGCGGAATAATTGCCTTCAAAGGGAATGCCTTGGCCGCGGTCCAGCTCAAGGATCCAGCTGACCACATTGTCGAGGAAATAACGGTCGTGGGTTACAAGGATGACGGTTCCTGAGTATTCCTGAAGAAAACGCTCAAGCCATGCGATAGATTCGGCATCCAGGTGGTTGGTTGGCTCATCTAACAGGAGGATATCTGGGTGCTGCAAAAGCAAGCGGCACAGGGCTACCCGCCGCTTTTCACCCCCAGAGAGGTGGGTGACGGCTGCATCCCCCGGGGGGCAACGGAGGGCATCCATGGCAACTTGAATGCGACGCTCCACATCCCAACCATCGATAGCATCAATTTTTTCCTGCAGATCAGCTTGCTCAGCAATCAGGGCATTCATCTCATCATCTGATAAAGGCTCTGAAAATCTCTGGCTGATGGTTTCAAAATCTTCCAGCAATTGCTTAACGTGGGTCAAGCCTGCCATGATGTTTTCATGAACGGTGAGATTTGGCTCAAGGGCAGGCTCTTGGGGCAGATAACCCACCGTAGTGCCCTCAGCAGCCCAAGCCTCTCCCTGAAATTCCGTCTCCATCCCCGCCATGATTTTCATGAGGGTGCTCTTACCCGTTCCGTTGACACCAATAATGCCGATCTTGGCTCCTGGTAGAAAAGAAAGCCACACATCCTTGAAAAGCTCACGACCACCGGGGAAAGTTTTGGAAAGCCCCTTCATAACATAAATATATTGATAGGCAGCCACGGCACAAGCTCCTTTATGCTTACAAAGCATGTTTAAAAATAGATCTCAAAAGTACCCTAACAAAAAGCCCTTTCCCTACGCAAGCCTATTTTGTTCGGAGCTCCCGCAAACAGAATTACCAAATGTTAACTTTTTTTTGACAAAATAAACACGTTATAACAACACGTTAAATAAATTCGTTATGACAACAAACTATGCAAAGGAGATGCATCATGTTTTTGAAAAAAATAGCTTTTATGGCAGTTTTTTCTTGTTTAATTTCTGGGAATGTATTTGCCAAAGCGGCTTTTGAGACAGACACTATTCGGGACCAAGGGAGCGCCCAACAGATTTGTCCCCAAGTATGTATGAAAAATCACATGAAATGGGATGGGCGCTGGTGGAGTGTGCCTTGCTCTTGCGTTAATCAGGTTCCAGAAAAAAGCTGGTGCGGATGTGTGAACAACTAGTCGAGCAACTTGCTTAATAAACACGCTACCTAATGCTATGGGGACTATAAACAGTCCCCTTCTTTTTTCAAATTATCTTGCTTTAGATGGCTAGGGGATGATACCTTTCCTCATATCGTCCACATGACATAAGGCTTAAGTTCATGGTTGATGCTCTGGTAATTTATGTTCTGCCAACCCTTTTAGCCATCACACTCCATGAGGCAGCCCACGGGTTTGTAGCTTTGAAATGTGGCGATACAACAGCGGCGCGCATGGGGCGGGTTACACTGAACCCATTTAAACATGTGGATCTTTTTGGAACCATCCTATTGCCTCTGATGCTTTTTCTGGCCAAATCTCCGTTCTTATTTGGATATGCCAAGCCTGTTCCGGTTCGTTTTGACAACCTTCGCTCGCCTCGGCGAGATATGGTGCTGGTAGCACTCGCAGGGCCTGGCATGAACTTCATGTTGGCAATCCTGTCGCTTTTTTTGATTCATGGGATCTCATGGGCACCGTTGGGGGGCCAAGGATTACTGAAAGAAACCTTATTTTACAGTGTATCTATCAACGTGCTGTTGGCTGTTTTTAACTTGTTGCCTATTCCCCCCTTAGATGGCGGGCGTGTAGCGGTGGGCCTCTTGCCTGATAGCCTCGCGCGTCCCTTGGCTCGTGTAGAGCCTTACGGGTTTTTTCTCCTCTTAGCACTGATGTTTTTACCGCCCCTGGTGGGGATTTCTCCCGGTCCAATCTCTTTATATCTTAAATATAGTTCAAGCTTGGTCATTGACTTTCTTGTGAAGTGGATGGGTTTAAGTTAAGATCATACAGATTTATGTGAGAACCCTGATTTGGAGGGATAAAAAGTTATGGGATTCAGTTTAAGCCATGTATTGCTGGTGTTGGTTGTTGTGCTGATCGTTTTTGGGGCAGGGAAACTTCCCCGTGTGATGGCAGACGTTGGTAAGGGTTTGCGAGCTTTTAAAGAAGGCCTTTGGGATGAAGCGGAAAAAAATCCAGCATCCTCCTCCGCAGAAGATAAAAAGCTTTAACCCATGTTTGACCTGTTGGGATGGGGAGAGCTTATCCTCATTTTGTCTCTAGCCCTTGTGATTGTTGGTCCTAAAGACTTACCTAAAGTTTTTTATACCCTTGGGCGATGGATCCATCGGGTTAAGAAGGTTTGTGCGCACTTCCAAGAAGAGTGGGAGGGGCTTGTCCGGGTGGAGCAGCTGAAAGAACTTGAAAAAGAGTTGAACGAGGCTAAAGAAAAATCTAAAAAATCCTTTAACAAGCAAAAAAATAAGAACATAACGCCTGAGGCGTAACCATATTTCCTGTTCTTTCTAATAAAAAATCATTAAAAAATAAATAAAATTAATTTTTTTGTTGCCATTTAATAAAGATTATTTTAACCTAATTTAGATAGTTGGATATTCGTTTTGTACGATATTTAAAATGGGGGTTTGAAGAAAGATGCTTAGAGTTTCGGGTCGTCGATGGATTTCTTTGTTGATGTTATTAGGTTCTGTGTCTGCCTTTTCTGATGTGAAGCATGACGATGATTCTTCCTTAACAGATGAAGGTTTTTGTTATATCCCAGGAAAACAAACCTATTTTGGTATTGATGCAACACCATCTCTCATTCTTGATTTAGAAGCTTTTTCTCCAGCATCTGTTGAACTCCATGCTAAAAAGCCTTTGGTTGCAAAAACAGAGGCGGGTTTTGAGATCGATGAAAGCTTTCTCTCAAATGCCAAGACGTATGCTGAGATGGAGCAGTTGAGCTATGAATTGGTTAAGGGATGCAATGCTTCCTCTTCGGCGCTTATGGAGAAATATAGATCAATTGGCTGGGATATCCGTTGGTTTGCTGGGGTGAGCGGAGCCGCTGAGTCTGGGAATGCAGATTTGCCTGGGCTTGTGGCGTTTAACCCTAGGACAGGTGAGGCTGTTGTCGCTTTCCATGGATCCCAAGATAGGCACGATTGGCATAATAACCTGGATGGCCAGCTGCTGTTTGCAAGGGAAATCAAAGACTCAGCCGGTAAGCCTTTCTTGTTCGGCGGGAGGGCTTCAAAAGGCTATGTAGAGCGCTATCTCTCTTCACGAAGTTCCATTTATACTTTGTTAGAGCGCTTCTACGAGCAATCTCCAGAAAATTTTCACATGACAGTGGTGGGACATAGCCTAGGGGGGGCTGTGGGTGAGTTGGCGGTAGCAGATCTTGCAACCTGTTTTGCTAAATCTATCTGGGGTCAAGATTACCGCAACGCTGAATCCAATCGGGTGCGGGCTTACCTCATGTCAGGGGCATTGGTGTTTGACGATGAAGCCTCTAAACAAGCAGAAAACCTTGTTGGGCGTCACAATGTGATCCAAGACGCGGTAGCCTCAGACCCCGTTTACTATATGTCTGGAAAATCAACAGCGGACCATTTGAGTCAGAGCTATCGTTATGGTCCTACTGCCCTTGGCCTAAAGCTTCTCCAGTGGTTTGGGTTTACGAAGGTTGCGCATCCGCAGCTTGCGGGTTTTCTCTATGGAAAAGACCGCCATATTGGATATGAGGCCCTGCAAACAGCTTCTGAGGTTCAAAAAATAGCACGTGGGTTTCAAGATGATGATGTGCAAGAAGCCCTTAGCAAAAAACGGTTTTGGGGTCGTTGGTTTGCTTCTCTGGCCGGTGAGACATTTGCGCCTATCCATTACGGGTCTAGCCAGATTAAGCAAGATGGCTCCGGGAAGCTCACCAAGGCTTTTGATCCAAGGTATATTGTTCCAGAGACCCTTGCTGAGCGTATCGGGAAAGTAGAATTGCAGCAAGCCGAGATTGCCTCCTCTCCAGTGGTTGAGGAAAAGCAAGCTTGGTATCAAGGGTGGTGGCCGTTTTAGGTCTTTACCCCATGGTGCGATTGGCTAAAGGTCCTGGTTGAATTTTTTTTTGCCTTGTAGTATTTTCTGTAGGTTTCTTTGGTCTTGTTGGATTCTTCTTGTATGCAGTTGGGAAGCAGGGGTTTGGGCATCGCCGTCGCGTTAGTCCTTTTAGCTTTTTCTTTGAAATGGGGAGAAAACCCCTTGTTTCCGGTGTCTTATTTATCTTGGACCAAGGTTGATCAACTTCACCAGCTGGGTTTTAAAGGGAAGGGGGTTACCGTCGCCGTTGTTGACGAGGGGTTTGAAACGAACCACCCGCTTATCCAGTCCCAGTTTAAAGAAGTTGGCTACAACACAGACAACCATGGCGAAAATGTTGCAGAGTCTCGTGCTTATGCCCGAGGGGGGTTTGTCTCAGAAAGCCATGGAACCCATGTTTCGGGCATTCTCGTTAGTCAAAACCCAAAACATGGCGGTATAGCGCCAGGAAGCTTAATTCTTCCCATTAAATTAGGAACCCAAAAAGGGGACGAGGCTTTTGTGAGGGCGTTTAAATTTGTGCTCCAGAGTAACGCCCGGGTCATCAATCTTTCCATCGCGCTCAGCTTCCACGATAGAGCTATCAGCCCCAAGGTTCGAGACCTTATAGAAGCCCTCGTTCAAGCAGATAAATTGGTTGTGGTTGCTGCTGGAAATGACACAAGCTCTCTTATTAAAACTGATTATGGAAAAAGCTTATTAGAGCTGGCTGAAAGGCCGCAAGTCGAAGGGCGGGTCCTCATCGTTGGAGCCTATGAGGTTGAAACCTTTGGCATGCTAAAATCCCACGAACGAAAAGCAGCATTCAGCTGTTACCCTGGAGATTCATCTCACGCTTCGTTTTTTTTAACAGCACCTGGGGTTGGAATTTCAGGTCCCACTTCCCACGAAACAACTGGAAAGCTTTCAGGAACATCGATGGCGACCCCTATGGTTGCGGGTGTAGCAGCCCTTTTGATGGAAGCTTTTCCTGAATTTTCAAGCAAAACCATTGCATCCCTTTTGCGTGAAGGGGCGCGAACCGTTTCTATGGATGGTGCTCTGCTTTCTCCCTCTATCTTTGGACGAGGCATTTTGGACGCCTGGGGTTCCTATCAAAAAGGGATTGAGCTTAGAGAAAAGCTTGGGAAAGCGCCTTATCAATTATGATGGTTTTCAACGCACACTATCTGAGGATAGACAAACCTAAAGCTTGTATGAGATACTCAAGGAAACCTTTTTTGAGGATTGAACTGTTTAAAAGCGGGGGATAAGAAAAAAAATGTTGGGGCTTCGTTTGTTGATTTTTTTCTGCGGAAGATTTGTAGGAAAAGATGTATTCGGGAATCGCTATTACCGCCAGCGCCGCAAGGGACACAGCTGGCATAACGAGCGGCGTTGGGTTTTATATAAAGGTATAGCAGAAGCTTCAAAGGTTCCGCCCACGTGGTATGGGTGGTTGCACCACACGATGGAAACGCCGCCTCAAGGGGAGCGTGCGCCTTTCTTCTGGGAAAAACTTCATGTGCCCAACTTGACAGGCACGCGCTATGCTTACCATCCGTCCCATTTTTTGCAGGAAAAAAAAGCACAATTCCAAGGCTATGAAAGCTGGTCTCCGGAAGGGCTTGGATCCAAGAAGGTTTGATTTGAAAGACTATGCGGCTTGCCATCTGCGCGGTGGGGTGTTTAAAAAAAACCCCTTTCGAGGAAGCGTTTAGGTTTTATCAGCGTCGTTTGACCTGGTCTTTATCTGTGGTTGAAATTAACCCTAAATTTTCTGCTTCTATGGAGCCATCTGTGCGCCAACAGCGTGAAACAGAGCTTTTGCTGCAAGGAGTTCCTGGAGGATTTTCAAGGGTGCTTTTGGACCCCTCCGCAAAAGATACGTCCAGTGAAGCGTTGAGCGACCTCCTGGCGACATGCCAAAGGCAAGCTATCTCCCCTGCATTTTTGATTGGCGGGGCCGAAGGTTTTTCTCCCTCTATTTTGGATAAAAACCCCCATCAACCCTTTGCCCGCATAGCTTTCGGAAAGGCAACCTGGCCTCACCTCTTGGTACGCGTGATGCTGATAGAACAACTATATCGGGCCCAGCAGATTTTGAAAAACCATCCTTATCATAGGGGAGGCTTGGATTAAAAATCTATGTTCTTGCATTTATGTGGAATTTTTTTTAGACTAGAAGAAAATCAGGTTAGGTTTTTTGAATGCCTCAGTTTCTTCTCATTGACAGTGATGTTTCTGCCCAGGACGCTCCCGTTATTTACAGTTTATTAACATCTCCTTTGTTCCATGTTTTGGGATGGGTGGCGACTCCAATCCTTTATTCGAGGGGTCAATCTTATGCCAATGGGACATTTCTTAAAAATCTAGCAAAAAATCCTGTTCCGCTGCACCTGGGATGCCCTCGTGGTATGATGGGTCCTTTTCCAGCTTTTTCAAAGCCCATAGCTTATGCACCGATCCAGGAAAACCTCCCAGAAGGTGAATTAGATGGGGTTCCTTTCTTGGTAGACGTTCTCTTAAAAGCGCGCTCTTCTGTCACCCTATTGGTGCTAGGGCCTTTGACGAACCTGGCATTGGCGTTGGTGGCATCTCCGCGAATCCGTGAAAAAATTTCAGAAGTCTTGGTGGTGGGGGGAGCCGTGATGACCCAGGGGAATATCTCCCCTTCTGCTGAAGAACGTTTTGGGGCAGATCCCCATGCAGTTTCTATTCTTCTATCAAGCCAGGTTCCCCTTGTTTTTTTCCCCCTTGATCTTTCCCAGGGGCAAGCACCTATCGCGGGTTGGATGGATGCTTGGAAAAACCATCTGGGTCAGTCTTGGGCAACGGCTGTTCTTTCAGAAAATAAAGGGCCTTCGTTTCAAGGGCTCACAGCACTTGCCTATTTGATGAAATCTCCCTTATTAGAAAATTTTCGTGCGGCTTTTTCAACTGTCGAAACGCGAGAAGGACCTTTGAGAGGAAAACTGACCGTTGATTGGTGGGAAAAATTACCTGAAAAACCTAATGTTCGTTATGTGGCAGATGCTTTGGGGGCCGCGAGGCTTTCAAAAGAAGCTTTAGAGAAGTTATTGCTTGCCACACTTCCCCATCGTCAGGAGGTGATTCGATGAAACAGGCGCAAAAGATGCTTCAAGAAGAGCGAATCAAAACTATTTTATTTGATTGTGACCCGGGGCTTGACGATGCGGTAGCCTTGTTGATGGCCATGGCTGTCCCTGAAAAAATTCGTTGGCTGGGAATTACCACCGCTGTTGGCAACACAGCCCTAAGCCATATCCAAGAAAATGCACGTAAAGTTTGTGAGCTGGCAGGACGCCGAGATATCCCTGTTTTTGCAGGGTGTCCGCGCCCTTTAATGAGTTGGACCCACTATGAAGAAGCCGCTGAGGCGGAAGTGGATGAAAATTTTTCTTATGTCAAAAAAATCCATGGAGACACAGGCCTTGGTGGAGGCACTTTAGCAGCACCTCAACTTCCCCTCCAGCAAGAGCATGGGGCTTTTTACATCGTGCGTGCCTTGAGGGAGGTGCTTGAGCCCATCACCCTTGTTGCAACAGGGGCCCTTGTTAATGTTGCCATGGCGTTGATCATTGCGCCGGAGGTGGCCTCTAAAATAGAGCGCATCATTTTGATGGGAGGCTCTGGCAGCATCGGAAACATTACCCCTGCTGCAGAACATAATTTTTACGTAGATCCACACGCGGCTTCCATCGTTTTTAACGCCGGCATTCCCATTGTGATGAGCAACCTGGATGTGACTCGCAAAATTTTGGCCCATGGAGAGCTGCTCCGGCGAATCCGCGCCCTTGGTTCTTCCACCGCTTGCATCATCGCAGATATCATTGAGAGCCGCCCTAAAGGACACTATGAGCCAGGTATGACGGAGGGTGTTTTACACGACGCAACCACGGTTGGTTACCTGCTTCACCCAGAGCTTTTTGAGGCAGCAGAAGCTTTTGTTTGTATTGAAACAGCACCTGGGCCAAATGTGGGGCATTCTTCCATTGATTGGGGAGGCACGACAGCGCCTTGTAATGCCCTTGTTTTGAAAGATGTGAACGTTCCAGCCTTTGAGGCATTGATGTTGGACTTGCTTAGCAGATATTCTAAATAATCCTATAAAAGGCTGCATAATTTATCAGGCTTTTGGCATCAAACGCGCCCAAGATGCGGAGGGTTGCTTGCTCTAATGCTCTTCCAATTTTGTTGTGCCTAAATTCCCCAAATCCAGCATTTCAAACGACTCTAGAAACGTTCTATATAGATGGGGAATCGTTTACAGAGAGATTCTACTTCTGCTTTCGTTTTCAGGATTTTTGCTTCTAAATTTGGCTGATGGAAGGCTTCTAAGAGGTCTGCAACCCATGTTGCGATCTGCTTCCATTCAGCTTCTTGGAAGCCGCGGGTGGTTCCCGCCGGGGTTCCAAGACGGATGCCGGATGTTTGGGAAGGAGGAAGGGGGTCAAAGGGCACAGCATTGCGGTTACAGGTGATGCCCGCATGCTCCAAAAGGTTTTCGGCTTGTTTACCGTGCAGCTGTTTAGCCGTGACATCCACCAAGACATAATGAATATCTGTTCCTCCGGTGACGAGGGAAAGCCCTCTCTCAGCAAAAATGCTTCCTATTTGCTGGGCATAGTGAACCACGCGGGCGCTATAGGTTTTGAAAGTTGGCTGGAGGGCCTCAAAGAAACATGCAGCTTTTCCTGCAATCACGTGGGGGAGGGGGCCTCCTTGAAGGCCTGGAAAAATGGCGCTGTTGAGCTTTTTCCCCAGGGCTTCATCCTGGGCGAGGATCATGCCGCCCCGGGGGCCTCGGAGGGTTTTGTGGGTGGTTGTGGTGGCAACGTGGGCATGGGGAAACGGAGAGGGGTGCAACCCAGCTGCAACCAACCCCGCAATGTGCGCCATATCCACCAATAAATAGGCGCCGACAGCATCCGCAATGCTTCGGAAGCCTTTAAAATCAATCTGCCTTGGATACGAAGAAGCCCCGGCAATAATCAGCTTCGGCTTGTGCCGACGGGCAAGTTTTTCCACATCTTCCAGATCAATTAAATGGGTTTTGGGGTCTACGTGATAAGAAACCACATTAAACCACTTCCCCGACAGATTAACCGGAGACCCATGGGTGAGGTGGCCTCCGCAAGCCAAATCAAGGCTCAAGATCGTGTCACCTGGTTGCAGAAGGGCCAAAAATACAGCCTGATTAGCCTGAGAACCAGAATGGGGTTGAACATTCGCATAAGTGCATCCGAACAACTCACAAGCTCGCTGAATTGCCAGGGTTTCAACTTCATCAATATACTGACAGCCTTCGTAATAGCGCTTCCCCGGGTACCCTTCCGCATATTTATTGGTCAGCACAGAGCCTTGGGCCTCTAAAACCGCTTCGGAGACGATATTTTCCGAAGCAATCAGCTCAATTTGATGGCGTTGGCGTTCCAGCTCTTGCTGCATAAACGCAGCTAAAATAGGATCTTGTTGGTGTAAATGGGGAAGCATTCTTTGCATTGTAACTATCCTTTCAGCCCCCGTCAGAGGAAGTTTTCTCTTAGGTCTTGGTTTGTAACCTTACGCCTTAAAACCCGAAGCCTGCTAAAACGTTTCCGATAGCTCTATCGTTTAAACGCACCATATAGCGATTTTTTAAAGATTGAACATAGGCATGAATGATGTCATTTTTCAGCATATCTGCTGCTTTTTCTGAAAGCTCTTTTGTTTGCTCTGTGACTTGGATTTGCGGTGCCTGCTCTAATTTCAGCAATTTTAGGATGTAGGCCCCTTTTTCTCCAGGAACGACACGAAAGGAGCCTATCCCCATTTCAAAAAGGGGTTCTTTCAAAACAGTGAGATCTCCTTTCAAAGCTCCATCTGTTTTTTGCAGATCTTGAAAATGAACCCAGGGCATGGTCGTGAAGGAAAGCTGGGGCGCTAATTCACTCGTAGCACCCAGCTGATCTGACAATGAGACAGCCTCTTGGAAGGCAAGCTGATACTGGTGGAGCTCTTTCCACTTGTTCCAAACCGTTTCCTGAACTGCTTCAAAAGGTAGGGTTTTCTCAGGGGTCATGCCGTCAACCCTCAACACAAAGGCAGCCTCATCTCCTGCCCATTCAAGGGGTTGATCTTCTTTCAGCTCAGCCTCGAAAGCTTTTTTCAAAAAGATCTGGCGAAATGACTGGGTTGTCGGAAGGTTATTGGGCCAGCGTGCAGTTTGCAGAAGCTCTCCCCTTGGGTTGATAGATTCAATCACCCGTAATTGAAGCTCAAATTTTTGAGCTACCTCTTCCAGGGTTTCTCCTGAAGCAAGGGCATCATCTATTTGCTTTGAGATTTTTTGGGCCACAGCTTTATCTAAAAACAAAACGGTAAGGGTCCGCGTTTCCAGTTGGGTGAAAGACTTGGCGTATTTCTGATGGAACTCCCGAAGCGTTTTCTCATCAGGCTTTGTCTTGATGGTCTGTTGCGCAGCAGGGATCAGCACATAAGCGCCTTGGCGTTTTTGAAGCTTTGCCTTGGACAAAAGTGTTGTCAAGGTATCTGGAACCTGAGTAGGGGCAAGGAGTGCTTCGATCAATTGCATACGTTTGAGCTCTTTGCGTAAATTATTCACATAAACGCTTTCGCCCATCCTCTGGTGGCGTAAAAACGCTTCGAATAGCGCCGGATCCAAAGATCCTTGCTTATTGTGAAATAGAGGGTTGACGCGAATCGCTTCACGCACCTGATCATCTGTTGCAACAAGATTAAGGCTATCTGCCTCTTGGTCTAAAAGCGATTGCTGGACCATCTGGGTTATAACGGCCGTGGGAAGACGAAGCTGAACAACATCTTCTGTAGAAATCGGGCGTCCTAAAGACTTTTCAACAGCCTTAATTCTATGAGCCAATTGTTGCCTGAAGTCTGATGAAGATAGTTCAACATCCCCAACCTTTCCAAGCACATTTAAGCCACTGTGGGAGTTGAAAATATCATTCATACCTGCAAAAACAGCGAGGCCTGCCGCTAGCAATCCAAGAATAACTTTAGCAGGCCAGGTGCTTGCTAAGTGCCGAAACCGCTCTAAAATCATCTCAATATTTCTTCTTTCTTGAAGCTTGGCTTCTCTTAAATCTTACCTTTCGTTTATAATAGATCTTTAACCCGAAAACAAGTGAATCTCCGCAATTTTTTTGAAGAAACAACGCCTAAAATTTAATTTTTGGACAATAAAATTGACTTTTGTGAAATATTTTATACCCTGCTAGAATACCCGTTGCCTTGAGTTGAAAAAAAGAAATATTATGTCCAGCTGTTTAACCTTCTTTGCGTTGTTGAAGCTCGTATTGATTGCCCTATTAATGCCTCAAATGGCCTTTTCAACGGGCTCGGTTAAAATACCTTCGTTTTTTGAGTGGCTTCCTTCAGAGATTATTAAGCTGATCCTTGAAAAGCTTCCCAAAAAAGACCAGCTAAGCCTGCGAGTGGTTAATAAAAAATTAAAAGATATGGTCACCCCGTTCATCACCAACCTTGAAATTCCAGGGAACCTCCCAAGCGAAGAGCAGGCGAAAAAATTTTTCAAAGACCTCAGCACGGATAAATTTTGGGAGGGGAAAAAGCCATCTGGGGCCTTCGCGAACCTCTTCCGTCATGCGCCGTTGGAAGCCTTATACTTTACCGGTAAAACGATTAATGCTGAGACCTTCCCAACCATCGCGCCCATCTTGCCAATTGGACTTAAAATTCTTTCGTTGAACGAGAGCACGATCGGGGATGCAGGTGCACAAGCCCTGGCGCTCCACCTTCCAAATGACCTTCAATGGCTTTGGTTGGAGAAGAACAACATCGGAGATGCAGGAGCACTGGCCCTGGCATCCCACCTTCCTGCCCCCCTTCAAGATCTTCGCCTGGGCGGAAACAAGATTGGAAATGCAGGAGCACAGGCCCTGGCGCTCCACCTTCCAAATGACCTTCAATGGCTTTGGTTGAACGAGAACGCGATCGGGGGTGCAGGTGCACAGGCCCTAGCATCCCACCTCCCAATAACCCTTCAATGGTTTTATCTGAACGAAAACGTGATCGGGGATGCAGGTTTTTCAGCTTTATTGGGGGCAATCCCAAGAACAGATTTGACCTACCTGTCTATTCCTGCGCCTTCTTCCTCACCCCTTCGTGAGCAATTCAAAAACCTCCGCAACCGACAAGGAAACTCTGTCACTGTAGATTTTAAATGAACCGTGACCAACCCCTCTTTTTGCGTGGGAAAAAGAGATTTTATGAAAAATGTCCTAGAGCATTTTTTTCATAACAACAAAGCCTTTGTGTAGAGTTCTCGTCGTGACAGACCGGTTTGCTGAGCAACCATCTCCACTGCATCCCTCAAAGAGGCAGATCGTTCAAGGGCTTGGGTTAGGAGAAGCGTTACGTCTGTTTCTTGCATGAATGTCCCTTTTTTGGCTCCCTCTACAAGAATGACAAGCTCTCCTTTGGCGGGGGTTTTTTCGTAATAATCAATGAGAGCAGACAAGGGGTTGCGCTGAACATTCTCATAGAGTTTGGTGAGCTCTCTGGCAACGGCTGCTTGCCTGTCCCCTAAAAGCTCCCTCATAAGCTCCAAAGTTTGAACAAGCCTGCGCGGGGCCTCAAAAAAAATGAGCGTCACGGGAAGCTGGGCAAGCTCTTTTAAGAGCGTTTTTTGTTGAGCAACTTTGCGGGGCAAAAACCCTTGAAAAAAAAACCGATCAGGGGGAAGGCCGGAAAGACACAATGCCGTTAAAACCGAGGAAGGGCCTGGCAATGCTGTTACAGGAATCCCTTCCCTTAAACAAGCTTCCACCAGTTTATAGCCCGGATCTGAGATGAGGGGCATGCCCCTGTCTGAAACCAGGCCAACGGTTTCACCCCTTTTCAATTTTTCTAATACAAGGGGCCTGGCTTGTTCACCATTGTGATCATGATAGGGGATGAGACGAGGGGAGGGGAGGTGATGTTGGGTCAAAAAACGCTGAATAACCCGAGTATCTTCACAGGCTAGATAAGAAACATGTCCTAGAAACTTCAAGGCTCTTAAAGAGATATCGTCATCATTCCCAATGGGAAGACCAATTAAAACAAGGCCTTGTGGCAACATAGAAAACGCTTCATTTGTCATTTTATAAAAAAACTGTTAGGGTTGGTGGGCTTTCTTAAAAAGATAAGGCTTTACGACTATTTTTAAAAGATAAATTTGTTTTATAACAGGTTGGCTTTTCATGCGGCGCTGCTTTTTTTTATGTATTTCCTCGCTGTTTGCGGGAGTGTTGTCTTTATATTTATCTGGTTGCACCTCCTTTCAAGCAAAAGAGGGACCTGTTTTAGAACGGGGATCTACGTCTCACCCTGCTTTAAAACCGGGGGGAAAACCTTCTGTTCCCCTTAAAGTAGGGTTGTTGCTTCCCTTGTCAGGACCCCACCAACAGTTGGGAAAAGCTTTTCAGCGGGCTGCAGAATTAAGTTTATTTGAAGGGGACGGTGCCACGAATATTGTGTTGGTTGCAAGGGACACCCAGGGAACCCAGCAAGGCGCTCAACAGGCTTTTTCTGCTTGCCTCCAAGAAGGGGTTCAGGGGTTTTTAGGACCTCTGTTTGCCTTTGAAGTTAAAGCCATTCAACCCCTCGTGAAGCAAGCACAAAAGCCACTTTTGACGTTTTCAACAGATACGACCCTTCTTGGAGACGGCATCTTCACCCTAGGATTTTTACCGATTCCCCAAATCCGCTGTATCCTTGAAGAGGCATCTCAAGAAGGCTTGAAAAAAATTGCAGCAATTCTTCCCAAGGGAAGTTACGGCAAGCTTATGACTGAAGAAATTCAAAAATTTGCGCTTCAATACCAGCTGTCGATAGATGTGGTGGGATATTATGATCCCAAGCGAATGGGAAATGATCAACAGGCTAAAGAAGAGCTTCAAGGCATTATGAATGCTTTGGAGCGTGATGCATTTCAAGCTATTTTGATCCCAGAAGGTGGGAAATCATTGGAAAAAATTCTCGCAACCTTCTCCCAAGCTAAACTTTCTATGCCATCGCCCCTTTTTTTAGGAACGGGTCAGTGGCAGCAAAGCCAAACGGCGCCTTTGCCCTATCTTGAGCAGGCAAAAATTGCAGCTCCCAGCTTAGAAGGTTATGAGCTATTTCAAAAACGTTTTTCAAAAGTGTATGGTGCGCCTTGTCCACGGATTGCAACCCTTGCCTATGACGCCATCACCCTTATGAAAGCGTTAGAACAATTTTCCGGACATTTTTCTAAAGAAAATCTCCTAGATGCTTCTGGGTTTCAAGGAATTGATGGCGATTTTAGGTTTTTACCTAACGGCCAAATTGAACGGGGACTATCGATTCTAATTTTTTCAAAGGGAAAATGGGAAAATTTTAAATAAAGCTGTACAAAAGTGTGCTGATTCCCAAGAAGCAAAGAACTCCTCCTGTGCCTTTGTGAATGAGCCAGGTTTTTTCAAGATAAAAATTAAAATAAGTTTGGCCGCGGGTGCTGAGAAAAATGAGAAAACTCCACCAAAAAGTCGCGCCGATAAAAACACCTCCCACCAAGGGAAGCAGAGAGGCGTAGGCCTCTAAATTTTCAAGATGCAAGGTTGAAAAAATTGCGGCAAATGCCATAAACGCAAATGGGTTAAGCAAGGTTACAAAGAAAGAGAATGAAAATACAGTTCCCTTCGTGAGTGAGCTAGGAGTTGTTTTTTTAGGTCTCGGCTTACTGAGCAACAGAAAACATCCAATTCCTATCACAAGCAAGCTTCCGCCTATGCGCAATTCAATAGCATGGGTTTCGAAAAAAATGTGAAAAAACCCCATGCCGCAAGCTGCTGCGAAGGAAAGAAAAACATCCGCAAGAGACGCGCCAAAAGCCGCAATCCAAGCTTCTTTCTGGGTCGTTTTTTGTAACGCTTTTTTAATACAAAAGAAAGCAACAGGTCCAGGAGGGGTGGACATCACAAATCCAACCATAAGACCTTGAAAAATGAGCCATAAAACATGCATAAAAATCACTCGGTCTAGGCTTGTGTAGTTATAATCTTAGTGTGATTAAGCCTATCATAGGATAGTGAGCTGTTTAGATAAAAATTATCTTAAAAAGGTGGTATTTTATCTTTTTATTTGTTAGATTATTCATACAGATCGTTTTTTAATCTTGAGCGTGTGCCTTTGGAGAAAGGGGTTTCGGTGGGTTGTTTTTGGAATATTAACTTTTTAATTGCTTACCAGTTATTTGCGGGGGTTGTTCCAGGATTCTGCAGGTCTCCCATTTTGCATCTGGGAGAGATGGGCGAATTAGGCTGGGAAGAGCATCGTGTTGTATCAAGCCATTCTCAATCTCCTGCTTCCCATTCCCACGATATTGTTGATGTAGATTGTAAAGCAAATGAGAATCAGAGAGTTCGAGGAGCTTCGGTTTGGATTGGGAGCGATTATTTTAATGTAGATGAGGAAGACGAGCCTGATCTTAGGGAAGATCCACCTGAGGTTTCTTCTTCTTTTTTAGATTCTTTTTTAAAAAATTCGCCGTTTTTATCTCTCGTGGGTTATCAGAGAGAAAATTGTGTTCCCCAAACAGCTTTTTCTGGAGCTGAATGCGTTACAAAAGGTGAAAATATCCTTGATTTTATAGAAGGCCGAGATTATGATCTCTAGGAAACAGCGGCCGGAGCGTAGCGCAGCCTGGTAGCGCACCACGCTGGGGGTGTGGGGGTCGTGGGTTCGAATCCCGCCGCTCCGACCATGTTTAAAAAAATGGGGCCCAAGTGGCGGAATTGGTAGACGCGCTAGATTCAGGTTCTAGTGGGCGAAAGCTTGTGGAAGTTCGAGTCTTCTCTTGGGCACCAACTTGAGGAATTATGAAAAAAGAAAGGACGGGTCGTATGGAGATCCGCCATTACTGGAATGATCTGCCTACAGATTTTTCAGCTGGTTATGCTGTGGCCGTTGACACAGAAGCTATGGGTCTTCGCAGGCGACGTGATCGCTTGTGTCTTGTCCAACTTTCCTTTGGGGATGGGATATGTCACCTTGTGCAATTTTCTGAGCAAAATCTTTCAGGATCTCCACGTTTAAAAAAACTTTTAGAAGACCCTGCTGTTGAAAAAATCTTCCACTTTGCGCGTTTTGACGTAGCTCTTTTGTACAACGATTTGAATATCTTGTGTCAGCATATTTATTGTACTAAAATTGCGTCTCGCTTGGCTCGAACCTATACGGATCGCCATGGTTTAAAGGATTTGTGCAGAGATCTTTTAAGCGTTGATCTTTC
>JBOFKH010000143.1:0-1068 GCA_051657225.1 Alphaproteobacteria bacterium | reverse complement strand
TCATCTCTTGGTGATTGACGACGATGCCCGCTTGCGCTCTTTATTGTTGCGCTACCTGCAAGGGGAAGGATTTTCGGTTTCAACCGTTGCGTCGGTTAAAGAGGCAGAAAAGGCCCTCAACACACTTCAGTTTGATTTGTTAATTTTGGACGTCATGATGCCAGATATCACTGGATTTCAGTTTCTTTCATCTCGTTCTTCCCATACCATGCCCACACCTCCCGTCCTTTTTTTAAGCGCGATGGGGGACCCCGAGCACCGCATCCAAGGCCTTGAACAAGGGGCAGAAGATTACCTCGCAAAGCCCTTTGATCCCCGGGAATTAGTCTTAAGGATCCAGGCTATCTTGAGGCGCGCTGGGAACGAACAAGCGCTTCCTAAATCCATTAGCCTTGGGTCGTTTCTCTTTTTTCCTGAAGAGGGATACTTGGGCCGAGGGCACGAAAAACAATTTCTTCCCCCAGTTGAGCTTAAGCTTTTGAGGGTTTTGACGACTTTCTTAGACAAACCAGTCAAGCGAGAAACCCTTGTCGCTCTTTTGAAAGAGCCATCCCAGCTTCGTACGGTGGATGTTCAGATCAACCGGCTTCGTCAGCGCTTTGAAGAAGATCCAAAGCGCCCCCAGGTGTTGCTGACCATTCGCGGTGAAGGTTATTTATTGAGGCGTAGTTTTTAAGCATGAACCTGTTATTTCTCCGCCAAAAATTTCCCAAATCTCCAAAATTTTTAAAAAAATTATTTCCCCAATCTTTCTTGGGGCGCTCTTTTTTGATTATCTTGGCCCCCGTGGTCATGATTCAGTTGCTTTCAGGATATGTTTTTTTTAATCGGCATTGGGATTATGTGACGCGCATTCTCGCCCAAGATATCGCAGGGGAAGTGAGCGTCCTTGCAACTCTTTTGGACAAGCAAACCTCCCCTAAAGCCTTTGAGGAGCTGCAAGCTATGGCTTCCCAAAAATTAGATTTTGGGCTTTTTCCTGTTGCGCAATCTTGGGAAAGCCTCCCTGAGAGTAAAAGCGCTTTCCAATCTTTTTTGAAGAAAGCTTTGAGGCAAAAATTGGAAGGG
>JBOFKH010000142.1:0-2930 GCA_051657225.1 Alphaproteobacteria bacterium | reverse complement strand
AAGAATTGGTGGTTCCAAGATCAATACCGATAACTTTGCTCATAATAATCCTCTTAATTCCTCTAGCAAACCAACGTGTCCCTTTTTGGCGAAACGTCAATTTCTTTTGTTTTCCAACACATTATCAGGCCAGGCGCTAAACCCAGGTTTTCCTGCAGTCTCAACGCACAAGGCCTGCTAATCCCATCATCGCAAAAATCTCTAAAAACTCAAGTCTTTTTGCAACAAAAATCGAGACATTTAAGGCAGGGGTGAAACTTCAACAGAAAACCCTTGTTGAGCCCAGGCTTCCATCCCCCCTTTCAGGCTTTTGGCATGGGAAACTCCTTTTTCAAGGGCGAGCAGGGCTGCTTTAGTTGAGCGATAGCCATGGGCGCACACAAAAAGATAGGCTTTGGAGGGGTCTGCTTGGTCTAAAAAATGAAGCAAAGGCATCCCTAAAGGAACATGCAAGGCTTTGGCGATATGGCCTGTGGGGCCGTGAAACTCTGCCTCTGTCCGCACATCCACCCAAACCCAGTCTTCACGTGAGGCATGGGCCAGGGCGGGAAGAAGGTCTACAGATTGGGTTTCTTGGGACATGGCCTTTTGTTCTAAGTTTGTTGTTGGCTGGGGGACCTGGATTCGAACCAGAGTTGCCCGGTCCAGAGCCGGGAGTTCTACCGCTAAACTATCCCCCATCACCTAATTCTTTAAAAGGAACCAGAAAGCCGCTCCTTCGTCAAGGGATTCGTCATCAAAAAAAGGGGTTTTTGAAGTGGAAGGCGTTTAGGTGGCCCCCAGGGTTTTGCAACCCCGGGGCTTTCAAAAGCATTTATTTTTTTTCAAAAATTACAGCCGCATAGTTGATATCATGATCCCATTTTTCGACTCTTTGCCCGTTTCTTGCCATGAAAAAGGTGTCGATTAAGGTAATTTCAGGAATTGCTGCCACAAGCTTTGTGTAAATCGTCGGAGAAAAAGCATTTTGCGTGACCCGTTGATGGAGTTTTGTCATCTCTACCAAACCCAATTTTGGATAATGACGCAAGCCTGCATCTCTGGGTGGTTGGATGTCGAATTTTTCAAAAGGTGCGTTGTCAGCAGGACGTGTGGCATTAGAATCGGTAGATGAACCAATCTGAAAACCGTGTTCAGTAGATACTACAAATTCAGAGTCATACTTGACAAAACCGGGATATAGGTCCCCCGCTTTTTTTCGCTCAAAGTAAAGCTTATACAAAGGGTCGTCTTTTTTAAAGAGAAAGCTGTGGGCAAACACAAAAGCTCTTCCCCCTGGGGCAAGTAGATCTGTTAAAAGCCTCATATAGCGTTGATGGTCTGCAGGGTTTAAAAAATGATCGAGATTTTGAACATAAATCGCGTCCACTGTCCCTAAAAGATGAGGGTGCGTTTGAGGGATATCAAAGCAATTGCCAGGAAGCTTGACCAACATCTCTTTTAAAGCGGGTGTTTCCTTAAGCCGCTGATTTATGAGTGTGTCATACATCTGCTCCATGGCTGAAAAATTGAGATCATTCACATAGTGCGTTCCCCCTTTCTCTCCAAAGGCAAGGATTGCTTTCCAGGAAGTAAGACCAAAGGCTGCAGCAAGCTCTAGGGTAACGGGCTTTTTTGCGTCTGAAATGCTTCTGATGTGGCGAAGAAACTCCACTTCAAACGGCACGGTTGGAAATGTTTTTCCAAAATATTGTGTGTTGCCCGGCGTTTTGGGTATGGGTAACCCAGCAAAATTTAATGTATAAGGATTCTCCATCACCGTCATAGCCACATTTTTTTGTATTGTCCTGAGGTGTGGGGTGTGCTGAGGGGCAAGCCACGTTTTAAGGGTTTCCATTTTTGAAACCTTTGACGTCTCAGGGTCAAATAATGAGCTGTCTGTGTAAGCAGGGCTCTGCATGCCATACCCAGGCGTTGCTGAGACAGCAGATAAAAAACAAATAGCCGTTAAGCGAAGAGATAATTTTTTTGACATATAGAATCTAATTCTTTAAAAAACTTAGTTTTGAACAGGTAGAACCTATCACGTGTTAAGTTTTGATACAAACTTTTTTGTCTAATGAAAAATAAAGCGACCTTTGATGCTTTTTAAGTTCTCTGAAGCCTCTAAAAATCTTAAAAAAAGCGTGTATACAAATATTTTGATAATAATATCAAATAAATAAATCATTCATTTTTTATATTTTATTTATTCATTTATGTTTCGTTTGGGTTTTTTATATTGTGTTTTTATATTAATTTGTAATGAAAGGAAAATAAATGAAAAAGAAAATAATATCTTCTGTGGTGATTGCGGCTTATTGCTTTAACAGTTTGCCTGTTTTGGCTGGTTTGGTTCCATTTGGAGGGGGGCTGGAAGCCTTGCCAACCCATGCGCCATTTTCTGGTGCTTTCAGCTCATCTTCTGGAATGCCAGGGTTTTATGGAGAGCAAGAGGCAAGAGATGCTTCTTTGAATTTCGCAGAAAAAAATTTGAAAGAAGGCATAAAACGATGGGGGATGCCTGAAGAAAAAAGGGCAAAAAGATCTTCTGGGGAAGATAAATGTCATGCGCGTTTTCCTGATGGTAGGTATAAAGCTTTTTTTGCACCGTCAACCAAGGTCTTTTTTGCGGCACTTACTCCTCGGCTATCTTTTAGCCAAGAAGGTGGTATTGAGATAGCAAAGGGTGTTTTTGCAGGTGAAAATTTACCAGCGGGAGAATTTGACAGCTTAAGATCATCTTTAGACGGCTTGGGCGGTAAGCTTTTTTATTCACTGAATGTGCCCCAACACGTACCTGGTTGCAGTATTTATTGGAAAAATCATTGGGCAGAGAATGAAAAATTTGACCACACAGTCTACTCAAACCCTCTGCCTGTAGAACAAATTTGGTGTGATTTAAAACAAGCAGTAGAGAATCGTGTTGCTGGTCTGTCAAAAATGAGCCA
>JBOFKH010000141.1:0-4604 GCA_051657225.1 Alphaproteobacteria bacterium | reverse complement strand
ATCTGAGCAACGATGCGACGATATTGCAGGTCAGGAACATTCTCCCTCTTTGCCAGTAGCTATTGAAATGGGTGAACCAAAAACCCAATCTATTCACCGTGAGGTTGGTGTCCAGCTATGTCTGGGATTTTAGTAGGTGATGATGGGACTAAAATTCCTTTACTTGCGACCGAGAATGAACAAAATTATGTTAAACATTTTTTTGGCTGTCAAAGTGTGTCTGTTGGATTTTCGGGATTGATAATTGACGAATAGAAAAATCAAAAGGATAGGCCGTGAAAACACATGAAATTACAGCAACGCGCTGGCAATGGCAAGTCGCAAACGAAGGACGATTAAAGGCGATCGCGCTGCCATTGAATGATTGGTACATTGGTCATTGCGTGAGACAAGTAGAGATTGGAATTAGCGGTTTTCAAGAGAATTATTTTGTCGGGGAGCGGGGGACAGTTTTTGATTTCAAAAAAGATGCGATCATTAAATATAATGAAGGTGATAAAATTGTATTAAGCAATACATTGGCGCTCAAGATAGAAAAAGTAAAAATTGCAGACTTCAAGAAACTTAGTATAAAAGATTTTTGGCTGCTTGGATATAGGGAAATTTTTCAAGAAGACACAAATAAAGAATTAAGTTTGAAATTATATCAAGACTACATGAGTTTGTTTTGGCAAAAATGTCAAGGCTTTGAACTGCCGAAGTCCGAACTTATTATTTTTGCAAATGTATTGATGGAGATTAATGGCGATTGAATCATCCTCAAAATAGTTCAAGTGACACTAGAACTAATCGAAGATGCGCGGCGGCTTTGGCTAGCGACCGCGCACAAGCATGGGGATGATATTCCAGAACCTTCGAGCTAAGAGAGGTTCTGCTCTTTTCTCCATTCGGCCCAGCTTGGATGGGTCGCTTTGTGCTGTATCCATTCTTCGGTATCTGGCGTTGGTTCGTATGGAGGTTTCTCGTCCAGGCAGCGATCGCATAATTGTGGCATTTCTTGAGTTAAATATAAGTGCTCATCACAAAAGAACAAGCCACAGCCATGCTCACCGCCATAGGGTTCACCACCGCAAACATAGCCAAGACCGCGATCAATTTCTTCCCCGCATCCTGGAAAGTCGCAAATTGCAGGAACGCCATAACCAATATCGCGGTTCCAATTATTATCAAAGCCAACTGCCCAACCCATAATTTTAAGATTTCAATACAACTTCGACAGAATCAACAAAATTAATACTTCCTGCATTGTTGTGCCATCCCATATAGCCATCATCTAGTGATTTGCTTTTTATTTTCCATTCAAAGCGGAAAACGTCGTGTCCTTGAGATTTAAAAGCTTCTCGAAGAATATCTTCAATCTCAGATTTAGACAAGATTGCTTTTTGTACTGTTTCTGTCCGAACTTCTTGCTTTTGTACCGTTTCTGATTGAATTTTAATTGGCTTCATAGTTTTTACTCCAAAAAAGTTACCTTGCAAAAATGCATCAAGTCTACAATACCGTTATTTTCTGCGTAACAAATGCCTACCATAAAAATATTTTCATGATTGTCTGAATCTTCGGAAAACCATACTTTATTAGAGAAATAAAGCACTTCATCATCTTTATCAAAAGCATAAGATCCTTCCAAATTAGGCATGATACGAGGTCCATTAACATCAAAAGAAACAGACCGTATTGTTGTTTTAATTGATTGACCTGGCAACCAATACTCTGGAAAACACAAATCAATTAGAATTTTTTGCCCTGGCTCAGCATTGGCGAGACTGAATTGTTTTGATTGATCAGAGAATATAGGTGGTGAGATAAAATAAGGCGTACATTTGGCCTCAGACAATGCTTGTTTTTTGTCTTCATGTTCCCGGATAATTATTGATTTCTGAGTTTCTAGTTTATCAACTAGCAAATTAGAAATTCGTAGCTCACTATGAGCCGCTTTTAATGCTCCTTCTAGTTCTTTATTTTCTCGCGCCAACCCATCAGCAATACTCAACAAATGTTGGCCCTGACTAAGGCTAAGCCTAAGCTTACTGTCTAAATGTGATCGCGCCCAAGTGAGAAATGATTGTATCTCTTTTTTGTTCATAATCTCCCCGTAAAATCAAGTAATAAAACAGAATAACAAAACAATGCCAAAAGAGTTTACTTTCAAAGCTCCTTCCATTTTTCCATAACAACATCCCTCGCAATATCCGCAACCATCCCCGCCAAATAGTTTCCATTCACCTCTATCATTTCCTGCTCATCCAAACCCTCCAACAAAGGGCACAAAGCCCGCAACACAGCGTTATGAACCTCGATCGCCACTTTATCCTTATCCAGTACAATTCTAGTCTTTGCCAAATAAGCCGCAAAGTTAGCATTAGCCACCGCATAGCCTTGGGGTTGCCTGATTAGGATTTTGTGCCTTAGCAGTAGGTTAACTGCCGATTGAATTGACCGAGGGGACTGGATGATCTTCCGCGCCACTTCATCGGTCGTTTTGGGGGTGTTGGCGATCGCCTTCAGGATGGCCTGATTCTGGGGAGAAAACGATACCAGGTACCCCGCCCAAGTATTTGTGGATTCTGCGATCGCCAGCAGCTCCTTGCTTTTTCTATTCATTGGGGGTTCTTTGGCCTTGCTGTTGGCGTTCTCTGAAAGTTTTGATAGTTGCAGAGAGGTCAATGATCAATTTCTCCTCAGAATGAGGATCGATATTTGATATCTCTAACTGTAATTCCCTTTTAAGCGATTCTCTAGATCTTTTTTGGTTTTCCTGGATCGCATTAACGGCTTTTAGATAAGATTTATCTAAATCATGCATTAAAACACGAACACCACTAGAATTCTTTTGAGTCGAGACTACTGTATAAAAATTTGTTGAAAATCGACATTCGGAAGTTGTCAGTATTCCCCGCCCATCAATTTTTTCAACATAACACAGTCTAAGATTCTTGTGGTAATTATCACTAACAAGAACCCATTTACCAACAAACTTCGTGGCATCCTTGCTGAGAACGTCAACGATATAGCAAGAGTTTTCCAAAACAGCCCCCAACATATCTAAAGCATTTTGCGGCGGTAACGGGCACCCGACCTTGACTACACTCATGAAAATCACTAAAAAAACAACAACACCTAAACGCTAACACCACACCCTATTACTTGTCAACAAAAATATTTCACAACAAAAGCATTGACAAGCGAATATCGGTAAGCTAGGCTGAAGCTAATTGGGAAGTTTTGTTTTCTATTTTTGTTGCAATTCTTATCATCTTAGCCATAACCCTTTTGCTCCATATATATATAAAAGACATACTGCCATTTGTTCTTGGGAGGAAAAAGAAATGAGTAACACGCACGCACACATCGCTACCCAGTGGCAATTGAAAGCGGCATCGGAGGGGAGGTTAGAGGCGATCGTATTGCCGATGGTGCCGGAGCCAGTTTTGGTTGATACCTCCGATTGCCATATTCCACGGGGGATGGAATGGAGATGGATTACACAAAAAATCCACACAATGTGGGGAGAGAATGAATCACCCTGTGAATTAGTCCTTAAGGGGTTGCCTTACCAAGTCGGCGATCGCATTTATCTTGCTGAAAAATGGATAAAATCAATGTTTGACGGGATAGAGCTTTTTCGGCTATCGGAGACTCCGCCTCCAACGTCTCATGGTCCAGTAGTGCTAGGGCCTGGGTGGAGGTCCCCCGAGACAATGCCCGTTGAGCATGCTCAATATTGGTTCGAGATTGCCGATATTCAGATACAACAGGTAAAACATTTGAACGCTGAAAATAGCTATCAAAGTCGGTTAAGTCATTGGGGTGACAACGATGAGTATGTGAAAAGTTTTTTCTTGGATAGCAAAGAAATGCAAAATGATTACCCTTGGGATAGCGATCGCTGGGTAATTTTATTAACAATTAAACAGGAAAAATAAAGAAATGTACGGAGAATCGTGTTTCGGGAATCAATACGATTACAGAGAGACGCACGACTTAGATGGCCAATGCGAAGCAGGAATAGACTGGCTAAATGCCTTGTCCGGGCTAAGCTTGCCAAATCTAAAATCTGCGGAGAGGGAAACGGTTGAGCAGATTGATTTATGGTTACGAAAAATCGCGGCCTAACTTTTTCTCGTTGCTTTCTTTGTTGTCTTCTGCCTATGCTCCAACCGATGACACCGATCGCAGAGTGTAATCAACCAAGTATGTGGTACATCCCAAATGTACCCACCTTTCTTATACCTGCGATGATGACACTCTAACCGCCGCCCCTTAGTGAAACATCTCCGGCACTGATGCCCATCCCGCTGCAATATTGCCGTCTTTAGTCTAATCCAGTTTGGATGACGATATTGCAGCTTCCAGGGGATCTTGCCATGCCATTGCACAAGCTGAGGGAGGACAAATGGCGATCGGCCTATTGTGGGACGACGTGATATTTTTGGGGGCATAGGCTGAGGTTACTGCACTGGCTGGATTCTAGCATTTTTATGAACCACTCCCCCGGTTAAAACACGGGGGCTTTACGCGGGTTCCCGTAAATTAGTTTTAAGAAGTGCTTGACTTTGTGGGCAGAATGGATACAATAGAGAGAATTAAGGAGGTAGAGAGAT
>JBOFKH010000140.1:0-3411 GCA_051657225.1 Alphaproteobacteria bacterium | reverse complement strand
GGATGGTGGTGGCATCTTTTTGAATCCCCAGCTGCTGGGGTGTGTCCGTCAAGTGAACCTTCAGAGTATAAAGTGGAGCTTCTACGGGAAGCGGAATGAGGCGCTCTGTCAGAAATTGTCGCAGCTTTTGGCCAGAGCGTTCAGGGATGCGGTCAATGGTGAGGGGCAATAGGTTCGTGGTGTAATCTTCTGATGCAGTTGGGGGAGACAAGAGCGGCTCAAAGCCACAACCTCCCAGGCAAGAAACCCATAGAAGCAAGAAAAAACGTAAAGGAAACCTGGGGAAAAAGAAGCGTCGCATCAACATACGATATTAATGATTTTTTTAGGAATCACAATCAATTTTTTGAGGGGCTTTTCTGCCAAGATTGCTTGAACCGCAGGAACGGCATAAACCGCCTCCCGAAGCTCTTCTTCTGTCCAATCTGTGGAGATGCGAAGCTGACTGCGGGTTTTGCCGTTGATCTGGAGGGGAATGATAAGCGCCTCATCTTTTGTCCAAGCTGGGTCAGCTTTGGGCCAGGGCGCTTGATGGATGTAGGAACTGTGTCCCAACACTTCCCAAAGTTCCTGGGCTAGATGGGGGATCGCAGGGGCTGCGAGTTGCAAAAACGCTTGAATCCCTTCCTGGAGAACCGTGAAATCTGAGGGGTAAGCTGGCCTAAAGGCTTCCAGCGCGTTGCTCAACTCTCGAAGGCGCGCGATGTACTTGTTAAGGTGAAAGCGTTCAATCTCTTGGGTGATAGAAGCAATGGATTTATGGATCCAAGTTTTCAATTTTTTTGCTTCTTCCCCTAAGGTTGGTAGGGAAGGCCCTTGGAGATTTTTTTCAGCATCAAGCTGAGTCACCGCTTGGTTGACAAAGCGCCACAAGCGTTGTAGATAGCGCCAGCACCCTTCTGCCCCCGCTTCAGTCCACTCCAGGTCACGCTCTGGAGGGCTGTCTGATAGAAGAAACAAGCGAGCTGCATCAGCACCATAGGTGGAGACAATAGCCTCAACGCTGACCAAATTGTGCTTTGATTTGCTCATTTTTTCTGAGCGTCCTACCACCACCGGGCTCATATCCGTTTTTTTTAGGGATTCGCCTTGATCGTTTAAGATAACTTCCTCTGGATAAAGCCACTGATGCTGCTGGTCTTTATAGGTCTTGTGGCAGACCATGCCCTGGGTGAAGAGCTGCTCAAAGGGCTCAGAGATGCTCAAATGTCCACATCGGCTGAGGGCCCGTGTAAAAAAGCGAGCATACAGCAAATGCATAACAGCGTGCTCAATACCGCCGATATATTGGTTTACCGGAAGCCATTTTTCTGCTTGGACCGCATCAAACGGCCGTGGGTCTTTTGGGCTGCAAAACCTTATAAAATACCAAGAAGACTCAAAAAAAGTATCAAAGGTATCCGTTTCCCGGAGCGCCGCTTTTCCGCAAACAGGGCAATTGACGTGCTTCCAGGTGGGGTGGTGTTCCAGCGGGTTTCCAGGCTTATCAAAGCTTACATCCTCCGGGAGCAGCACGGGAAGCTCATCTTCTGGAACCGGCACCACGCCACAGTCTGTGCAATGAATCATGGGAATAGGACATCCCCAATACCGTTGCCGGGAAACACCCCAATCCCGCAGGCGATAGATCGTCTTCCTTTGGGCCTTCTGGAGATCCGTCAAGTGTGTCACGATGGTTTTTCTAGCTTCCAACGTGCTGAGCCCATCCAGGAAATCTGAATGGATCATAACTCCTTCGTCTGTATAGGCTTGTTGAAGCGGTTGTTCTTCTAGGTGGTCAGGGCCACACACCACCGGCACAATGGGAAGATCATATTTCTTGGCGAACTCAAAATCCCGCTGATCATGGGCGGGACAGCCAAAAACAGCGCCTGTGCCATACTCAAGCAAGACATAGTTGGCAATGAAAATGGGGAGCACCTTGCCTTCAATCAAGGGGTGCTTGACATGAAACCCTGTAAAAATACCCCGCTTTTCTTCCGTCTCAATCAGCTGCGTGGAGGTTCCCTTTTGGCGACAATCTTCGATAAAAGCCTGAAGATCAGGGCGATCTTTAGCCCACCTAGCTGAGAGCGGATGGTCTGGAGATATAGCACAGAAAGAGGCCCCAAACAGGGTCTCTGGACGGGTGGTAAAAATGGAAAGAGGTCCTGCCTCTGGATCTTCCGCCAGCTCAAATTCAAGTTGAGCCCCTGTTGAATGGCCAATCCAATTCACCTGCATGGTCTTGACCTGCTCCGGCCACCCAGAAAGGTTGCGAAGCGCGAGCAACAGATCATCTGCAAATTCTGTGACTTTCAAAAACCACTGTGAAAGCAAACGGCGCTCCACAGGTGCTCCTGAACGCCACCCTTTTCCATCCACCACCTGTTCATTGGCCAACACCGTGCTCTCAACGGGGTCCCAGTTTACAAAAGCTTCTTTTTGATACGCAAGGCCTGCTTTATAAAAATCCAGGAACATTTTTTGGCCGTGGGTGTAATAGTCTGGAGAGCATGAAAAAATTTCCCGGGACCAATCATAGGAGTACCCCATGGTCTTGAGGCTTTCCTTCATTTCAGCGGCGTTTTGGTAGGTCCACGTTTTCGGATGAATCTTGCGCTGAAAAGCTGCATTTTCCGCCGGAAGGCCGAAAGCATCCCACCCCATGGGGTGCAGCACATTATACCCAAGGGCCCAGCGATAGCGCGCCATCACGTCCCCCAAAGCATAGTTCCTAGCATGGCCAATGTGGATCTTACCTGAAGGGTAGGGGAACATTTCCAGCACGTAATAACGAGGCTTTATCTGATTTTCATCCTCAGCGCGAAAGCAAGCTGAATCTTCCCAAGCCTTTTGCCATTTGGCCTCAACCTGCTGAACCTGATAGCGTTCTGTTCGTTTGTCTTCCGTCATGCTGGTGTCTTTCAATCTTAACGCTCGTGTTCTTTAGCCTTGAGGTCGCGGGCTCGCAACAAAATCACTTCCTTAAAATGTCTTTGCAGGCTGCTGTGGGCGGGGGTTTCTTTCCAAGCACCTCCTGCTGTTTTTTCTCGCCTTAGTACTCGTACGTTCAACCCGTCTGAGCGCAATTGCCGGGACAAAATCACTACATTCACTTTAAACTGCTCGTTGGAGGTTGAGGGCGGCGTATACCAATCCGTTGTAACCAAACCCCCGAAAGGATCTGTGGTTTGAAGGGGAAATGGCGCCAGAACATCTAGGGTGCCGCGCCATAGATAGGCGCTTACGCCAATCCCTGTTTCGTCCTCTTGGGCGCCAAGGGAAATGCCCTGCTCGCCAAAAAGCTTTCCTGTGTTTTTGTAGCGCCTGTCTTTGCGAGAAACCAGCTCAGGTTGAGGGGTTGTTTCACCGGAAGAAGCGGGAGAGGTGGTGCTAGGGGTGTCGCAAGCTGTTTGTAAAAAACATATG
>JBOFKH010000139.1:0-2912 GCA_051657225.1 Alphaproteobacteria bacterium | reverse complement strand
GGGATGAAATGTAATGGATAAAACCAGTAAAACCAACGAGCTTTAGGTCCTCGTGATTTGATTCTTGTAAGGAAAGGAATAGCAAGAATAATATAAACAGCATGTATTTGATAAGGGTCCAAAAGCGATTGAAAAACATGCAAGGACAAAAAGGCAAAAGCCCACGCCCATAGAGGAATTTGAATGTTTTCTATCATTGGATCTTCATCAAAATTTATTCTTCTAGATTTTTTGACTTCAGGCTGAAGGGGGAAAGGAGCCACAGACATAAAAAAAGCCAATGCTATTCCGTAGATTCCATATGCAACAAAGAATGATCCAATAACAGCAGCAAACAACTTAATATATTTTTTGCTATTAATAGCATCTATAAAGTGAAGACTGAGCCAAAGAGAAAAAACTGGATTTAAGATTGGCAAAGAATAAAAGAAATAAGTAATTGGTTGACTAACAATAGCCAATAATAAGAGCCTGAATTGATATTTATTAAAATTGCTAGTTTGTTTTTGGCCAGTAATCATAAGCCAAACAAACAAGGGGAATGATAATTTGCCAACTACTGACAGAATAGGGTAATGGATGGCAAATCCTACATGATCTACCACCATTAACGCCGCAGCAGCTAGTTTCACATGAAATGAAGTTAACTGCACAAAGATTAAATTCCTTTGGAGATGGTTTTTGTTTGTTGTTGAGACTCAGTGGGGTTCATCGCAACAGTAGCCTTCGCCTCAGCCGACTTGATTACGTTTTCAACAGCTTCAGACCCAAGCTGGTCTTTCATTTTGCTATATTCTGGGTTGTAAGACTCATTCATCTTACTAACTTGAGCAAAATCAGCTCCAGACTTAAATGCAGCTTCAGAAACCTCTTGAACCTGCTTCAATCCAGACGAACGAATGCCGTCAGAAGATTTATCCCATAGAGCTTTTGTTGGAGTTGTAACCTTAGCAGTAACAGCCTGCTCAGAAAGCCTCAAAGCATCGATCAGAACTTCCCCATCTTTGACGTGGAAAAGAACTTTAGAGCCTTGCTTAATCATGACTTCGCCCTCAAGATTCGCGGGGTCAGTGCGAGCAAGCTTAAGCATTTCAATGGCTTCATTAGAGACATCAGATTTTGCAATCTGATAATCCTTCATTTTGAATTGTTGTTTACCATCAAAGAAGACTTCTAAGCGCTGAATATCAATACCTTTCTGAGATAACTCTTGTTGAAGGCTATTGATATACTGAGTATTTTCTTTGGAAGCATTTTGAGCAATGTCAGACAGAGGCAATGCAGCTCGATTATCTTCTGAAAGTTCTGACAAATCTAGCGCCGATTGAGATTTTGCCTGCTCAGAATACAACTCATCCATTTGATCATGAATCCTGTCCTCTTCACTTGCGGGAGTGGATTCACTAAGCATGGATTGTTGATCTTGAGTCGTCTCATATGGCTCTGGATAAGAAGGAGGGGCATCTTTTGTCGTATTGCCATCATAAAACTGTTGAGGCGCTGCATTTGAGTCAATATCAACCTGATTGTTGTCAGGCTCAGCTAGATAATCTTTGTCAACATATTCTTGCTTGCTCAAAGGTTCGTCACCAAGAATATTGTGTTCAGAATTATAGCCATTCGTAGAAGGTTCAAAAGATTGAGAAGCAACCTCAGCTTGTAAAGATACAGGTTCTTGTCCCACAAACAAATCAGAGCGAATAAGCTTACCTTTTTCTGTTACAGCAAAAGTCCCGTCATCAAGCATACTAACCTTAGCGGGGGAAACAACTTTAAGGTCGCTATTCCGTTTAACTAAAGATGGATCCATACCTTCTACTTCAAACAAGGAATCCATGGTTTGGAAGGAAAAAGCATCAACTGGAGTTTGGCTTTTAGAATCTGGAACAAGGAAAGCACCATCAACAACCTTGTATGTTGAATTCTGTTTAGTTTCAAGCTCAGGTTTAACGGTCGAATCTCTTCGACGCTCATATATACTATTTTCAGTTTCTGAAACACCAATGCCTTGAATGTTTGGATCATTAAAATCGTACTGCTTAGACATAGTGCTTTTCCCTTTTATTTTTGCTGAGACGGACTGAATTTTCTCTTGAATTTGATTTTGAGCATTAATAGCCCATTTTTGCGCTCTAGATATCGCTGTGGAAGCATCCTGCAATGTAACGAGGACACCCTTTTCGGCAACAGACTGCGCGATCGCGGTTCCCCCTTTTACAATGCCATTACCAATCGTAAGGGCAACCCCTAACTGACCAACAACCTGCCCCCCAGTCTTTGCTAACGTCCCCAAAGTTGCAGTAGTTGCATATCCAATCCCCCCAGCAGCGGTTTGCACCCCAAAGCCAGTCGGGAGATTAGATGCAATGTTATGACCAAGGTTAGACAAAGCATTAGTCGTCACCATTGACGATACGTTGGAAAGCATATGCCCTCCGAAATGCATTGCAGAACTAATTGCATAGTCCATCCCAGGCAACTTAGCTGCGACGGTTGTAGCCAATAATGCAGGAGTTATTTGACGGATTCCAGACTTAAGGGGATTAAGCGGAACTGGGGCGATCGCAAACAAAGCCTTTTCCGTCATTGCAAGAGCCTGATAGCCTTGTTTCACAGCAGAAACAATATTCTCCTTAGCTTGAGCAACAGTAAAAGCAAAAGCAGCTTCTGGCTTAGTTTGTAAAAGTTTGTCAAATGCAGCCAAATCGTTATTGCGATGAGCAGACTCATATGGCATCATTTTAGATCGGAGATACTGATTTGCCTCCGCAACGTTTCTATTGGCTAATGACTGAGAATAAGGTCCAGCAGCTAAAATCCGCGTCATCTCTTCTGGAGATAAACCGCGTTTTGATGCCGCAGCGATCACCTGACTGTCAAAAACTCGACCTTTAGAGTTTGAATAATCAGCT
>JBOFKH010000138.1:0-1520 GCA_051657225.1 Alphaproteobacteria bacterium | reverse complement strand
AAGCTTGCCTTAATAGATTTTTTCCGAGATGCTTTTGGAGAACCTGCTCTTAGTATTGAAGAAAAACGACGGCTCTTTTACGAAACTTATGCTGCATCAATCAGCCCAGAGGAATGGATGTTTATGAACAAAGAAGATATTTTAAGGCTAGCTTTACCAGGAGATGAGCCACATTTTCAAGAAGGTCGATGGAATGAGTGATTTTATTTGTCTAGAGAATATTTTGATCGGTTATCACTACCTGAGTGGATAAAAAAGAGATGGGATACAATATGGGGATCGCGGGGGATAGTTGTACCTTAATCTGAAAACTCTCCATCACAATACAAAAATCTATGGACTTAACACCTGAAGTTGTTTTTAGCTTGGTTCAGTCTGGTAATCAATTCCCTATTGACCTAGATGATGCATGGCTTTGGATTGGTTGGACAACAAAGCAGCAAGCAAAAGATCTGTTGTTAAACAGTTTTGTTGGGGAGTTGGACTTTTTAAGGAAAGGGTTAAAAAGCTCTTCAGGCGGTCGTCCTAGCGAATGGATTGTTTTAACTGTGGACTGTTTCAAGTCTTTAGCAATGATGGCTGGGACAGCTAGAGGGCAAGAGGTCAGAAAATACTTCTTGGAATGCGAAACTAAGCTTAAAAAGCTTTTGAGTACTGGGAGCCCATCAGATTTAGATTATCAGATGGTTGCGTGGCAACAACGCCATGATATTCGGGTTTACCTCAAAGATTTTTTGAGAGCTGAATTAATGGATGCTGTTGTTGCATATGCTCAATCTCATGGCAAAAGCCCGATAACTTTGGCTTCAAGCGTACATGATGTGATGAATGAAAGAATTCAGGGACATCAAGCTAACCATTTAAAAAAAATAGGCTGTCTCTCCAAAAGGGCTATGCTTCGAGATTATTTTGAGGCTCCACCCCTCGTAGACTACTCAGCGATCAATAGGTTAGCCAGGAATGGAATCCAAGACCGAGCGTTAGAGCCAGTTCAGGCTGTTCATAAAGCCTGTGATTTTTACTTAGGGAAAGAATACGTACCAAAGGTTGTCCCTATTGCAGAAAATCTCTACAAACAAGAAAGACGATTACAAGCCGTAAAACAGCAAAAACGATTAAATACAGGGATCCAATTGTCATTATTGGAAGGATTTGCTTTTTGATAACGCTGATCAATCAGATTTGTTATCAGAAATTTGCCATTTCTGGCGAGTCCCTTCTTTGACAGGATTGTACTGTTCCCCCTCCCATTCAATTGGGATTGATTTTCTATGTCGAGTTCTAACGGTTTCAAACTTAAAACCTGTTAATTCTGATATTTGTTTATTCGTTAACTGATCGTTATCAAGATTGATATCACTAGGCTCATCTATTTTGTTTGTGTTTTCAGCTTTTTTATCAGTATTGTTATCATTGCTTGGAACGATTTCTTGCTTAGACGATTTCTTGATCTGTAAACCTTTATCAGATTTGTTAACGGTATTGTTATCAAGTAACAGTTCTTTTTGGATAGCTGGATT
>JBOFKH010000137.1:0-9232 GCA_051657225.1 Alphaproteobacteria bacterium | reverse complement strand
ATTAAGGGTGACAAGAACAAGGAACAAAAAATGGATCCAAGCCCCCTTGCCACTCATGGCTCGGAAAAATTGAGGGTCAAAGCACTCCAAAACCAAAGGTCGATATAGGATAGCAAATAAAATAAGGGTGATAGTTGTAACGGTCCCCAGTAGCAATAAGGTCGGAGAAGCGATAGAAAGCACCGTTCCAAATAAAACATGCATGAGATCTACTTGGCTGCCATGGAGAGACATCAGCAAAACACCTAGCGCCATAGAGATGAGGTAAAAACCTGCAAACGCTGCGTCTTCATTGAGAAGGGTATTGCGAGAAGCAACCCCTGCTAGTAAAGCCACAAGCAAACCAGCTACCATCCCCCCAATCGTCATGGGCAACATCGCAAAACCATAAAAGAAAAAGGCGAGGGCTACCCCTGGAAGCAATCCGTGGGAAAGGGCGTCCCCAATAAGGCTCATGCGCCGCAGGATAAGAAAAACGCCCACAGGGCCACAGCTTAACGATAGTGCGAAACAACCCACAAGGGCCCGTTGCAAGAACAAAAAATCCGCAAATGGTTTCCCAAGAATGGTGTACAGGGGCGTTAACAGATCGATCATCTCTAAGGTTCTCTAGCTAAATTCTCGGCAACACAGGTTTCCTTCCCAGGCCAAAGCGCTGCGCAGCGCCTCTTCCCGGAAAGAAGGTTGAAGCACCTCTTGGGTTGCGCCAAAGGCAGCATAATTTCTGGCAAGCAAGAGGGTTTTAGGGAAAAAACGTTCGACCAATTCAAGGTCATGGATCACGGCTAAAATGGTTTTTTCCTCCCCATGCCATTGGTAGATAAGGCGCAGAAGATCTTCCTGGGTTTTATAGTCAACCCCATTAAAAGGCTCATCCAAAAGCAAAAAATCACCTTGTTGCACCGCCAACCTTGCAAAAAGAACGCGCTGAAACTGTCCGCCTGAAAGCTGATCCATGGTATGGTTCGTATAATGTGAAAGGCCCACTAATTTTAACGCGTCAAAAACCCGTTCTTGGTGCTCAGTCTTCATGGGCCTGAAAGGGCCCAGCTCATGCCAAAGACCTCCTAGCACAACATCCTTAACAGTCAAGGGAAACAGGCGTTGCATCCCAGAGCGCTGGGGCAAATAGCTGATCGATTTTTTGTTAAAATTTCCTCGATTCAGGGTGCCTTTCCAAGGGAGCTGATTCGGGTCTGCGAGGGTGTCGAGCAGGGTTGATTTCCCACCCCCATTGGGGCCCACGACCGCAACCAATGAACCTGAAGGTATTTCAACGGAAAGATCTTGAATGATGGGAACGTGTTGGCGAAAAATGGTCAATTTTTCGAGAAAAATACCAGAAATTTTGGGGCAGCTTTCGCGGACAGAAGAAGAAAAAAAGCGGCGCACCCAACCTTGGGAACGTTTCATGCTATAAAACCCCCTCAATCGCCCACCATAAAAGGCCTAAAATTGAGAAAATTAGAGCAAGGCGCTTAAAAAGCCCCCACTCCATGAAAAGTTCTCGCTGCTTCATTTAAAATCCTATGCGCTCATGTATACCGCATCTTTGATCTAATTAAGAATCATTCTCAGTTCAGAGAGTGGAGGAAAGCAGCTCATTTGTCAAGCAGGGCTTGAAGCCTTTTTAAAAGAGGGAATTTTTGATATAAAGGTGCCAAAATTTATTATATAAAAGCTTGAAATGGATTCATAAAGCGGGGATTAATGTGCCTGATCTGAAAATGCGCTTGCTTGGGGCTTTGGGCCTCTTATTACCGGCAAGCTTTTGTCTGTGGAAAGGTTCCCCTTACAATACTGCCCTCGTCGGATTGCTGTTTCTGCTGCTGGGGCTAGAGCTGGGTATCTTAACCTGGAGGCTTTGCCTCTGGCGCAATCGAGCAAACCTATTCTTGGCTGGTTTAGGCTTTGTTTATTTAGGGTTAGCCGCACTCTATGTGCACCAAAATCTTATTCCTTTGTGGGGAAGCCAGATTTTTCAGCCCTTTGAAACGCCACACTGTTTAATTTACTTGATTGCCTTGGTTGCCTTTGCAGACATAGGGGCTTATTTTGCTGGCAGATCTTTTGGAGGGCCGCTCTTGGCGCCTCGTATCAGCCCAAAAAAAACCTGGTCAGGCTTTGCAGGAGGGATGGTCGTGGGCACCATCGCTGGCCTTTTCACCTACTCAGAACACCTCGAGACGTTTCTATCTTTTTCCCTTGGGCTTGGAAAAACAGCTTTCTTGGTGGTGATCTCACAGCTAGGTGATTTGCTTGAATCTTCCCTCAAGCGGCATTGGAACGTTAAAGATTCAAGCCAATTGATCCCAGGGCACGGTGGTTTTTGGGACCGGTTCGATGGGCTTTTAGCAGTATTCGTTTGCTTAAGCCTTTTAAACCTGATGGGACTAGCCCTTTTTTAGGACTGTTTGAAAAACTTAGGAAACCGCTACTGAGACCCGCTCCAAAGAACTTGCTGCGGCTGCTTTCTTCCGAACCTGACCGGATTCACAAGGAGAACGTCCCCAGGCGATTTCCCTCAATCTGTATAACAAATTCCCAGCCTGATGCATAGGAAGATTTTAAAACGGCACATTAAACCTCTTGTGGCACTTGATAGAAGCGCGCCAAGGGTATGCTCAACCATTTTGTAAAGACAAAGAAAAGCATAATGCCTTCTGCAACCAAGCAAAATGTTACAAGAATCCTGCTAAAGGAAGGGGTCTCTAAACAACACATTAGCAGGCTTTGGGTTCCTTGAAGGGCCACAGCTGTAAGCGCGCAAGCCACCAGCAACCTCAAAAAAAATCTGCCGAAAGAAGCTGTAAGCCCCAGGGTTCTGCGTTTAGCTAAAATCACGGCTAATAAAATCGCGTCCACCCACGCAGCTCCAGATGTTGCAAAGGCAATGCCTACGTGGTGCCAAACCCCCATAAGGGCAAGGCTTAACCCAAGGTCAACGACAATGCTGCAGGCCCCCGCCCATAGAGGTGTTTTTGTATCGCCTTCAGCAAAAAAGCGGCTGCTCAGCACTTTCGCGATCACGTAAGCTGGCAATCCAAGGGCATAGGCTATCAACGTTTTTGAAGTTTCAAGGGTGTCGGCTGCTTTGAACGCACCATGTTCAAAAATACTTGCAACCAATGGTTTCGCAAGCAACAACAAGCACAGCATAGAAGGTAAGCTAAAAAAAAGTGAGAGCTCTATGGCTGTCACTTGGCTTGTTTTGGCTTGATCGAGCTGATTAGAGCGAATCTGTTTGGATAGCATGGGGAGCAACACCGTGCTCACTGTAACCCCAATAACACTTAAAGGTAGCTGATTAAGGCGATCCGCAAACCCTAGATAGGCAATGCTTCCAACAGGCAGCCAAGACGCAATAAACGTTCCTAAAAATAAATTGATGTTGCTGATGCCAGAGCCCAAGGCTGCAGGGCCCATTTTTAAAAAAAAGTTTTTCAAATGAGGGGTCCATTGGGGACGAACGATCTTCAAGAAAAACCCAATTCTCCAAGCAGGAGCCATCACCCAAAGCAGCTGAGCCAAACCAGAAAACCCGATGGCAAGGGCAAACACATAACCTGGCTTTGAAACGGACGTATGCATCCCCAACACAAACCCTACAATAAAAATATTGCCTACCAGGGGAGATGAAGCAACAGCTGCAAACCGCTCGAGAGAATTCAAAACCCCCCCATAGAGGGCTGTAAGAGAAATAAAGAGGATGAACGGGAACGTTACCCGGGTGAACTGGATTAGATAGCCCATTCGCTCAGGCGTTTTAGCAAAGCCAGGCAAAAGCGCTGGAACAATCTCTGGTAAAAAAATCTCAACCAACAAGACGAGCAAAACAAGAACTGTCAAAAGAAGGGTAAAGGCATGCTCCGCGAAAGTTTTGGCTTCCTCTGTTTTACCTGCGGCCAAAAGGCCAGAAAAAATGGGAACAAAACACGCGTTGAAAGCCCCTTCCGCAAATAATCTTCTAAAAAATGCAGGAAGACGTATGGAAAGGGAAAGCGCGTCCGTAACGGCTCCAGCTCCCAAAAAAGATGCCGTGAGAAGCTCTCGGACAAACCCCCCTAAACGGCTAAGAATCGTATAGCTGCTTACGGTAAAAATGGATCGAAAAAAAGGCATAAGATGCATCTTCTCCAATGGTAAATAGCCTCATTAGGAATCTATTCTATAGCCTTTATGGAACATTTCAAGAAGACGATAGGAGAATTTTTTATCCCTAAAACATTAAAAAAGCCTCTGATACCCCAGAGGCTTTTTTAAATTTCAAAACACAGCAACCATGAGAAGAAGCTATTTTTTTGGTTTTTCTTCAACCAACGCGTTGTATTCGTTAGAAAGCCGCTTCACAGCCCATATCCAGATCAGCACAATCAGAATCACCAAAACGCTCAAAGCTGGGGCAATGGTTAATTGATTACCAGCCGTTACAATCAGCAGAACCTGTTGAACAATACCTCCACCAGATTTTCCAAGACGGCTTCCGATAACATCCACCGCAGCTTTACCTTTAACCTTCAATTCTTGATCGAGGGGGATATAAGCCATTTCCTTGGTTGGATCAAATAAAGAATACTTCGTTCCCTTGCCTAAGACATTTTGAGCCCCTCCAATCATCACCGCTAAAAAGAGCGGCGTGAATCCCATCAAAGAGAAAGTTCCTGGAAAGAAATCATTGATCAACACGAAGGCAAAAAAGAGCGAACCGGTCACCAGAATCATGGTCGGTGTCGTAATCGCACCGGTGAACCAACCAAACCTGCGCACCACACCTTTCGTGGTAAACATAAGGATAATCGTCGCAGCACCAACCCACGAATAAAAATCACCAAAAAAAGCTTTTAAATCTCTTGGGTCTGGATAAAGCTCACGGACTTGATTTTTCCAGGTTACTTCAATCAAATTGATGGTCATACCATAGCCCAAAACTAAGATGGCGATGTAACCCAAATATTTAGAGTGGATCAGCAACTTGAAGCTCTCTGAAATAGAGAGTTTTGGCTTTTTCTCTTTTGCTTTCTTGGGAGCAGAAGCCTTTTCGTAGTACCGAGGGTCTGTTAAAACAGCTCTCCCCATCCACCAATAAATGAAGGCAATGGCAGCACCTCCTAAAATCACGAGATGGATTAAGGTGTCAAAGTCAAACTTCTTCAGGGCCTGCCCAGCTCCAATCAACGCAAAGTTTGCAAGGAAGCCAAATAAAGAATAATAACGCTTTGCCTCATCCGTTTTGGTGACTTCGTTAGCAAATTGCCAGAATATGATGGCTGTTCCAACATTTCCCCACAACTCAGCAAACGTATAGAAGAGGCTGTAGGTCCACACTCCATAAACTGGGAAAAGCCATTGAAAATTTGGGTAAGCTTCTTGAAGCGCTCGGATATACGCAGGATCTGGATGCAGAAAATCTACATTAGGATGAATTAAAAATGTAAAAATAGCGAAAAAAATAGGAAACGGCAAAAGGCAAGCGTAGTAAAGCTTTTCCCGACTAAGGGCATTGCTAAGCTTCGCATAAAGCACAACAAATGCAACAGATGATGGCAAAACAATCCAAAATTTCAGAAAGTTAAATACCTCTGCACCAGAGTTGGGGGCCGTTGAAATCAACACATCTTTCAAAGCGCGCACAACAGTATAGTTAAATAAAACAAAAAACAGAATTGCAGCCATGGGGAGAAATTTTTTCATTTCATAGCCATGGATGGGCCACAGGGCGGCACGTAATTTTGAAAATTCAGGTTGCATGTGAGAGCTCATAATAGTGTGCCTTTCTTCTGCCTTTCCTTAAAAATAAAACAGATGTTTCCGAGATTTAACAAACTCAAAGCCAGGAGCATAGAAAAAGGAGGCTGCATAATAACACTGCCTCCTCCCCTTGTTGCCCAGAATCTGGCAAAATCCAGCTTTGCGCATCATTATTTCTCTGTAGGTAAGATGTATAAACTATTTTCACTGAAAAGCAAAGGGACTTTTCATTAAATATAATGCCTTTCTTGAAATTTTTTAGACGCAGGAAGGGATTCAACGGGTATATTTTTCTTTAATTTAGGAAAGGTCTAAACTATTTTTTTAGGATTTTTCGTCATTTTATGAAAGCCCCCCCAGCAATTGTTAAAATATGAAAAGAACCTCTGTTTTTTTCGAAAAAATAGATTTATACTGCTCGGGCTTAGGTTTATACGATTGAAAGAACAAAAGACATGGCTGATTTTTTAGACGAGCTTCAAGAAGAGATCCGTCAAGAAAAATATGCAAAGCTTTGGAAGGCCTATGGTCCTTTCGTTCTTTTGGGTGTTTTTTTGATGCTTGCGGGAACAGGGCTTTATCTTGGTTGGAAAAGCTATCAAAACCATGGGTATCAAGCTGAAGGAACGAACTATCAGCGCGCCTTGGATCTCTTGAAAGCCGGGAAAAAAGCAGAAGCTCTTGAGCTTTTCAAGCACCTTGAAACAACTTCCTCTGGTTATGGCTTTTTGGCTAAATTACGCCAATTTGCGCTTCAAACAGACGCCTTTGTACGCAATCCTTCCCAAGATCAACTTCAGCTTGTCAAGCAAAATGTTGAAGAAATTGTGAAAAACCGAGAAACAGACGGTGCGCTTAAAGGTCTCCTCAACACGCATCTTTCTTTGCTCATGGTACAAACAGGGGTTTCTGCTCCCTTCATTCAGCAAGGGTTGGAACAACAGATCACTCCCCACAATCCCTGGAAGGGGCTTGGGCTTGAGGCCATCTTTCTGCAGGCGTTTCAACAGCAAAACAGTCAGCGCGCTGAAGCACTCCTTTCAACCCTGATGGCTTCCCGGGATGTTCCCTCCAGCTTACAAACCCGCGTAGGGTTAGAGGCCATAGGCGCCGGCTTGGGGATTCCGTCTTTTCGTGAGCATAAAAAATAAAAACTTCCCCCCTGTAACTGCCTGATGAAAGGTTAGCATGAACAGACACCAAAAAATGAACTCTTTTTTCCAAACAGCTTCACTGTTGGGGCTGATTTCCCTGCTTGCAGGTTGCGAGATATTGGGTAAAAAAGAAAAACCTCCTTTAGAGGGAAAGCGCGTTCCTATCGCCTTTGGAAATTCTGGCCTGAAACCAGACGTTGCGCTTGTTCCAAAGAAAATCACCCTGTCTGAACCGGTGACTGTTTCATCCTGGGAACAAACTGGATTTAATGCTACCCATACAACACCCCATGTTCGTTTCTCTAAAGAATTGAGGGCAAGAAGCTCCTTCTCTTTGGGAACGGGGCGATCTGAAGATGGGCGCATATTAAGCGCGCCGATTCTTGCAGATGCCACTCTTTATGGTATTGATGCCCAAACCCGCCTGCGCGCTTTTTCAACAAAGACGCAAGAGATGCTTTGGGAGGTAGATCTTTCTCCAGAAAATAAGGTAGGAGACTACGCCTTAGGTGGCGGAGTTTCTTACGGAAAAGGAACCCTTTTTGCAGCAACCGCCTATGGCGATTTAGTCGCTTTGGATGCAAAGACAGGAAAGAAAAGCTGGGAAAAACGGCTGGGAAGCCCATGTCGTGCAGCACCCGTCTTTCAAGATGGGCAAGTGTATGTGATGACAGTGGACAACCAACTCCAGGTTTTCCAAGATAAAACAGGTGATTTACTATGGAGCCATGCAGGCATTGCTGAAAATTTAGGGCTATTGGGAACATCTCTACCTGCTGTTCTTGGAGATACAGTTGTGGTAGCGTATTCATCTGGGGAGGTTTTTGGGCTTAAAGCCGGCAGCGGAACTGTGATGTGGTCTGAAAGCGTTTCTGCTTCTAAAAAAGGGGATTTAGCTTCCAGCTTAACCCACGTGCAAGCCCTTCCCGTTGTGGACGGCAACACGGTTTATATTCTCAACCAAGATGGTCGCATGGCGGCGCTTCATGTTCAAAATGGCCGCCGATTGTGGGAACGGGATATTTCCGGCATTCAAACCCCCCTTGTAGCGGGGGAATCTCTCTTCCTCTTGAGCCAACAAAATGAATTGATTTGCTTGGATAAAGCCTATGGTCACGTCCATTGGGTTAAAAAATTACCCGAACCAGAAGGATTTCAAGGGAAAAACGCCTGGGCAGGCCCCGTGGCTGTTGGAGGGAACCTTTACGTGGTTGGCGTTCAAGGCGCGATGCTGGCCATCTCCCCTCAAACAGGTGAGATTCAAAAAAGCTATCCCCTCGCCTATGGCGCGTCGCTTCCTCCCATTGTCACGTCTCAAGGTTTTTATGTCTTGACGGAAGATGGCACCCTAACGGTTTTTGAGCCCGGGCTGTGACGGGTCCACGGGTTGTTTTAGGGATTGAGACAAGCTGTGATGAAACAGCCGTTGGCATAGTCACACAGGACCATCAGATTTTAGCAAATTTGGTGCCGTCTCAGATCCATCACCATCAACCCTATGGAGGAGTGGTGCCGGAGCTTGCTGCAAGGTCTCATCTTGAAACCCTTCCCTCCCTTGTATCTGAAGCCCTTAAAACCGCAGGGCTTTCCTTGCATGATCTTGATGGCATCGCTGCGACAGGAGGCCCTGGGCTGATCGGAGGACTGATCATAGGCGCTACGTTTGCAAAAACCCTTGCGTGGTCCATTCGCAAGCCTTTTATCGCAGTTAATCACCTGGAAGCCCACGGGCTCACCGCCAGGCTCACCCACCAAATCTCTTTTCCTTATGTGTTGTTGCTGATTTCCGGCGGACATTGTCAATTCCTTCTGACAGAAGCTTTGGGAATTTACCATCTCCTAGGCACAACACGGGACGATGCTGTAGGAGAAACCTTCGATAAAGTCGCGCGGATGTTAGGGTTAGCCTATCCAGGAGGGCCTGCCATTGAAGACAAGGCAAAAGCAGGTGACCCCGCCCGCTTCACGTTTCCCACACCTTTGGCTGGCGAAAAAACCTGTGATTTTTCCTTCTCTGGGTTAAAAGCAGCGGTGCGGCGTGTTGTTGAGAATCTTCCACAACCCTTGTCGAATCAAGCAATCTGCGATATCTCTTCCGGCTTTCAACAAACTGTTGGAGCTATTTTCAAGAATCGGCTGGGCTATGCATTGACCAAAGCCAGAACCAAAATCCCCCAGGTGCGACACCTTGTAGCCGCTGGGGGTGTTGCTTCTAACCAGGTCTTGCGAGCGATCTTAGACGCAGAAGCGGCTAAAGCTGGCTGGGAGGCTATTTTTCCACCAGCGCCCTTGTGCACAGATAACGGTGCCATGGTTGCCTGGGCAGGGCT
>JBOFKH010000136.1:0-3947 GCA_051657225.1 Alphaproteobacteria bacterium | reverse complement strand
TGCAATCAAGGATTTCTGGGGGATGGGATGATATCTGAAACCAAAGAACTGACGCCATTGCAAGCAGCACAACAGAGGTATTTCCAAACAGAAAAAGGAAAAGCCGCCAAATCGCGGTACAAAAAATCTGGGTTAGGGAGGGCATCGGAATATAATTATCGACGCAATGCAGGCTCAAGAGCTGAATATATGCGGGAATACAGAGCAGCCAAAAAATTATTGGCCCAACAGTTGACAGCAGAAAATGTTACAGGGTAATATATAAAGTGTTGGGCACATAGCTCGGCTTGGCTTTGGATCGTCTCTTGGGGCGATCGCATTTTTTTCACTATTTGCGGCCCGTTTTTGGGTATATGATTTGGATACGTCAGATTTGGTTGGTCGATGAGCGCAAAGGCTCGTAGGGCGATCGTGTGTCTGGCGTGGGTTTCTTGTCGGGATTTTTTGGAAAACTAATAACTTTTGAGGCTTTGCCATGAGTATAAGTTGGTTGAAGTTGCACCATGATGTGTTAAGCGATATCAAACTTCGACGGTTTTCAGTTCAGGAGAAATGGGCTTGGGTGGTTTTACTGGTTTTAGCTAGCCAGAACAAAAACAGGGGGTATATAGCGGCGGACGATGAAGATATAGCCGATGCTTGCGAGTTCAATACGACTCAAGATTGGCTTTATTATCGCGACAAATTAATAGCCAAGGGAATGATTGAGTTCACTGGCACAGGACTTCAGATAGTCAACTGGGAATCCAGGCAATACGTAAAACCTTCAGATACCGCAGAAGCGACAAGAGAGCGTAAACGAAGACAGAGAGCCAAGTCCAAGGACAAAGAAGAAGTAATGTCACGCGATGTCACGCCCATGTCACGCCCATGTCACGAGGTGTCACAAAAATGTCACACGACAGATAAAGATACAGATCTAGATAAAGATAAAGATCCAGATCAGATTTTTTTTAAAGAAACCGCGATCGCCGAAATCGAAAAAGAAAAAAAAACGGATGAATGGATTGACGATGGTGAAGTTGAAGTAAGAGAGACAACAATTTATCGAGACTTAATTAAAAACCAAGAAGTCGATTCCAACTTGTTAACAATCAATTCATCACAAAAATGTTCCGCCGCCGCAGTGGGATCCCAAATAGAATCAGCAATAGTAGTAAGGGATCCGATCGCAGAGATGTATTCAAGGCGTAAAGCGTGGCCGGAGTGGATGACTGGTGCGGGGCCAAATGACTACGATTTAGGGTTTGTTGATTATTTGCTTGAGAAATGGAAACGGAGAGATCCAGGGTACACAAAGGCTGATGTAAAGCGATTTTTGCAAAAGAACAGGCAGAACCCAGAAGCGATCGCGGCTTATCACGACGAATACAAAGAGCGGCCACAGGCATGCGGAATGGATGCAGTGGTAATGGAAGCAGTAAGACAACTCATGGTGGAAAAAAATGGATACTAAGCGGATCGAGAATTGTTTGAATAAACTTGAGACCTGGTTTAAACAGGAACTGTCGAATGAGTTGAGAGTGACCTTTGTTAAATTTTGCCTAGATAATTTCACTGGTATTGCACAAGTCGAAAAAGCGGTTGAATTGGTTATTGCTCACGAGACGAATTATGGGCGATTTCCGAATTTGAACAGAATGGTTGAATTGTTCAGGGATTACCAGCAAACAAAGGTTGGAGCTTATCAGACTCCAGTCGAAGGACAGAAGGCCCTGCCAAAGGCAATGGAAAGGGAAGAAGTAGCCTATTCATGCTTGTGTTGTGCAGATGGGGGGCTATTGTCTAATTTCACCCTTGAGAGATATCTCAATATCCAAAACACCCTTAAGCTCAATGCCTATAGCTGTGGCAGGTGCTTTGCTGGTTCCATTGACCCTAAATTTACTAAGCAGGTTAGTCAAGCTGATTCTAATGAAATTCATCAGTATGAACTAGAGCGCCGTCGGGATATATCAAGCCAAGGCAACGTTTGTAGGCTTGAAGCAAAGATCAGAGTAGCTGAATTCTTGAACAGGCCAGACTTCCGTCACGAAGCCATCAAGGAAGCTGAAGCACTTAAAATTCCTTTGCACATGATTGGCGTTCTTGAAGTGGGGAGAGTTGCAGCGTGAAAACTATTCAAGTTTCTGAAGAACATGCAGAACAACTGACAAAGATTGCAGAATTTCTTGAATCTGGTCATGCTGCTGATATTTCAAGAGATAGTTTTAGTCGATGGTGCGATCGCCAACTCAATTGGATTTCTCTTGAGCGAGAGAAATATGACAATGCTCCCCTAACTCCATCAGAAGAAGTCGGTATATGGCTTATCCGCACAGGCGAGGGCTTTATGGGGCCAAAAGGGATGGAAGTAAGCGATCGCGTCATCAACTGGTGTTACACCGCGCTAGGACATCAGGAAGGACCGGAGAATGCTGCAAAAATCGCATCTCGATTTAACGATCCACTCTTTTGGTGGTTTTGCCAACACCTCAGCGATGAAGCATTGACAGTGTTAATCAATACCTTGAAGAAGGAATTTGCAAAACAAAAGAAATAAATTGGCAATACATTTTGGAGTTTCAGGATTATGGATGATAAGCCTTGTATAGCTGTATGGTTTTCGTGTGGAGCCGCAAGCGCTGTGGCCGCAAAAAAGACAATTGAGAAATATGGAAAAACTCACAATATACGGGTATTAAATACCCCTATAGCAGAAGAAGATATTGACAATAAAAGATTTTTGCTAGATGTACAAGAATGGATTGGAATTGAAATAGAGTCTGTAATACATCCTGATTTCCCAAATAGCTCTGCTGTTGAAGTGTGGGAAGCCAAAAAAGCAATGTCTTTTGTGAATGGCGCACCTTGTACTCAAATTCTAAAAAAACACGCACGATTTAATTGGGAAAAATACAACCGTTGTGATGCAATGGTTTTTGGCTTTACCTCAGAAGAGTGGGACAGGCACAAAAAGTTTAGTCAAGCCGAAATAATTCCTATTATTCCAATTCTCATTGAACAATATATTTCAAAAAATGATTGTTTTAGGATCATAGAGAAAGCAGGAATTGAATTACCAAACATTTACAAGAGGGGTTACCCTAACGCAAATTGTATCGGTTGCGTTAAGGCGACTTCACCAACTTATTGGAATTTAGTAAGAAAAGAGGATCCTAAAGTTTTTGAGGAAAGAGCTGGCTTATCTAGAAAACTTGGTGTTAAGTTGGTTCGAGTAAAAGGGGAACGGATTTTTTTGGATGAACTTTCTGTAAACGCAAAAGGGAACTTATTAGAAAGTTCATTTGATTGCAATGGATTGTGTGGTAGCCAATTATCAATATTTACCATGGACAATTAATTAAAAAATGCAACAAAGTAACCTTGCACGAATGGATACAGAAGGCGAACACCGCTGGACATACCACAAACAATTCCAAACGATCGCAATTTACCTAGGGCAACACCGCGATCGCCACAGCATAAGACTACCCGGCGATCGCGGTCGTGAAGTCCTCCAGTCCGAAATTGCAGACCCATTCTGCCAACAAGCAGGCGGGCCGCAGCGTTGGCCATTATTGCAAAAATGAGGAGAAATCCGTGAAAATTGTAGCAAAAGTTTTGTTTTTGGTAGCCGTGTTTATTTTTTCGGTGGAAATAACAAATATTGCGCTCGATTCAAGCGAAATTATTGCAAAGAGTGATTACGGGCAATGGCGGCGATCGCAAAGCGACAAAGATGGCGGCTAGCATAAAAATGAAGCTCGCCCCACCTGATCCCGAGGTGGGGGAATGCGTCTCTATCTTTGTTCAATAGTTGCAATATTGAATTTTATGCTAAAATAATTTGTGTTGAGTGGAAAAATATTGTGGCAGACAAAATGGATAGCAGGATCTCTGATTACGAGGATATTAAGTCTAGGTTGTTAGCAGAAATTGGCGATTCAGCCCTGTCGTATAGAGTT
>JBOFKH010000135.1:0-1031 GCA_051657225.1 Alphaproteobacteria bacterium | reverse complement strand
CTTTGGCGGGATTAACCGGAGGGCTGGTGGATGGCGCATCCCTTCACATGGGGCTTCCCAAGCAAGCTCAAACCTTGGGGGAGCATTTTCAAAAAGCGGCGGTAAGGGGGGTTGTTTCGGGCACCGTGAACGCCACCCTTGGTGGCGTGGATCCTGATAAAGCCTTTGGCGATGTAGCCCTTGGGGTTGCTGCCAACACGATTGGGGGATTCGCTGCGACGAAAATCGGGCAGGCCTATGGCGCAGAAAGCCTGAATTACGCAGAGCACAAGGCCCTCCACGCAGGCCTCGGAGCCATCACAGGCGCGATCCTCGACCCCAAAAACCCTGGAAAAGGCGCCCTTGCTGGCGCCTTGGGGGCCGTCACTTCAGAAATGCTAGCGGAAGCGATTTCCGGAAATCCTAAAGAAATGGCGACGCGGGTTTTGGGAGAAGTAGCTGAGCGCGCAGCCAAAGAGGGCCGCGGATTCTCTCAAAAAGACTATGAAACAGCCCTCAAAGAGGCTGCTGAGGTTGCCAAAAATGTTGGGCAAATCGGTGCCGCTGGAACTGCCTTATTGGCAAAACAAGAGGTTGCTACAGCCATCCACACGGCCCAAAATGCGACGGAAAACAACCTTGTCCCAGGCTTGATTGCCGGCGGGCTGGTCGTTTGGTCGGCCTATGAAATCATGGAAATTGCTCGAACCCAGGGCAAGGACGCGGCTTTGAAGGCCGCTGGTATTGAAATTGGCACCTTCGTGGTGGGTGGCGTCGTGGTTAAAGGGGCCTTTAAGGTTGGCAAGGTGGCGTACAAATCTGCCGAGGCAGCCTGGGCAGCCTACGTTGCCGAAAATCCCATTATGGCAAAACTTGGAAACACCGTCGCCAGTGCCGTCGAACGCGGCAAGAGCTGGGTTGGCAGGGGTGTTGGAAAAACTGTAACCAGAACGCATCCAGATGGAAGCGTTTGGCTGGAAGGGCCTGTGACGCGTGGCGAAAAAATTGAGCAAGCTTTGGGCCAAAATTTGCATAAAAACTATCCTGTGATT
>JBOFKH010000134.1:0-33813 GCA_051657225.1 Alphaproteobacteria bacterium | reverse complement strand
TTTTAACAGACTTCTTTTTCAACTTTGCCACTTTACGATTTGCAGCAACTCTGGCACAAACACGAACAGCAAGATTGGCACTCAGACCAAACAACGCACGAATTTCTTGATAGACAAGAGTTTGAATCGTATTCTTGTTGGTTATTTTTGGGTCAACCTTTTGATTTACATGGTTGCAAGCTTTCCCAAACCCTTGAAGCGTCTCCTCAATTTTAAGAGACTGTTCAGGGGTTGGTTGAAGCTTGACAACTATAGTAAGAGTTTGTTCCATGAACATAGTATGTCACTAAGTGAGAAAATGTGCAATACTATACAAAAGAGTGTCGAACTGCGGGGTATCGACTCCCTAATCCGACGCTCCTATCCCTCCCCGCCCTGAAGCTACGGGGCTTCTCGGAGGTTCTCGGTGAAGTTCTCCTGGAATGAAGATTACGATATGGAAACCTGGATGTGTCCCGCCTGCGAAGAAGAAATTTGTTCGATGGATGAGTTAACTCTGGAGCCGTTCAAGGTGTTGCCAGAGGGATGCGATCGCCGCGCTACGATCCTATCTCTCCTCAACAAGATTGGAGTTGCTCCACAACCGCAGATTTCTAAGCCAGTGGATGACTACAGTCAAGCTTTAGAATTGTTTCGGAAGGCTTATGCTGGCGATCGTGAGGCGATCGATTTGTTGATGAGATTGTTGCAGAAACGAGTGGAGGTTTGTGATGGCTGAAACAATAGAGTTAGGGTTGAATACAACGTCAGAATTTCTTCCAGTCATTATCCAAATTCTGGAAGCCAGTCAATACCCCCCACCTGTTCCGAGGTGGGGGTACCCCAGAGATTTACGATGGAGACGCTTCAAAAAATTATTGATGGTGAGGAGCTGGTCACCCCTTCGCCAACTCATCAGCAATAATCTTCTGCATCACATCCGCGATAATCGTCCCTAGCCCCTGGATATCATCCTCATTCATGAAGATGGGAGGTCTAGGGGCGAATGGGCCTTTCTGGGCAAAGCGATCCATTATGAACTTGGCATAGTTCAGATCGCTATAGACCATCAACCCATTCCGATCGATTCGGACATTATTCACAATCTGAGAGAATAATGCACCACTATCGATTCCGTACAAACTATTGCGCCCTCTGATTCGTCCTGAAACGCGTTGTTTTGTGCCAACCCAACTGGGAGCGTATTGAGTTTCTCTGGATGCTTGTCGATAGCGATCGGCTATCGTCTCCCTAAAGTCCTGATAGAAGCGTTTATAAGCGATCGGTGCTCCAGTGGTGCGAATGCGGGTGATAGCTTGGTCGAGGCGATCGAGGTCTGAGCTTTCGACCTGAAGTCCGAAGTAGAGGCTTGAGCTGATGGGGATGGGAAGGTTAGAGGGAGCCATCAGGTCACGCCCACAACATCATAATTCGGAAACCCTTCGTGATGACCCCGATCGTAGGTCAAAGTGAATTCCCGAACAATATAGATTGACCAGGCTCCTTCATTCCCGGAATCCTGATTCGGATCTTGCTCGATATATGGAGCCCCATCAATGTCCTCAACAATATCCACTGGCCCCACACACCGCGACCATTCCGCGATCGCCTGGTCGATGCAAACCCGAATCTCTTCCCCAATAATCTGACTCTCCACCTGGTCTTTAACGGTCAGAACTTTACCGATCGTAATAATCGAGGAAATTTTAAGAGAGTTGTCTAGATTTTTGGTCTTCCCATCGCGCAGGCGGAAACCTGCTGTTTCGTATCTCGGAACAGAATCTGCCCGAATCATTTCTTCGAGTTCTTCCGCTGTGGGCTCTGGCCTTTCTCCAGGGAAATAGCGGCGCAGTTGGAAACGATGAAAGTTTTGTTCCAGGATGTTTTCCAGATAGGGCAGCAAGCCTATCTCTGGATCGGTAAGTAAGTCGCGGATGTTGGTCATCGGAAATTGTGGGTGGAAACCCCGTCCTTTTAGGACGGCTTTACATCGAAATAAACGCGACTCACAAAATAAGTGCTATAATGTGAGACATGACGCAGAAATCTTTCAAGTACCGCTTCTATCCCACGCCTGAGCAAGAAACCTTGCTGAGACGGACGATGGGCTGCACTCGTTAATTTACCAATCTTTTCAAGTGGTAAAAAATCTTTGCTTCCAGATAGGCAATGTATGCTTTCTCCGCACTTGGGAAAGATCCTAAGCATTTATCAACCCCGTTAACCTTGATAACAGATTGAAAAGGGTTATCAGGCGAATCTTTTCTAAAGCGCACTCCAGGATACCCTGTTGTGCTGCTTGAATATGCATGCCGGTTCCATTCATTTTCTTGCTTAGTGACGATCCTGAGATTTTCCCTAGTGTTGTTGAGCTTGTTTCTGTCAATATGGTCAACGACTTTAGCGTTACTTCCTTGCTTCCCCCAGCCTAGGCCAAGAACCTCTCTATGCATTCTGATTTTTCTGCTGCCATTTTCAACTTTAGCAGATCGACACGCATACCCTTGATGAATGTGCCATTTAAACTTATTAAGACTTTCGTACAAATCATCGTCAACATCAATTGACTCTCCTTTTGCTGTGTAAATTTTTTTCATCAAAAAGCTCCAAAGTGCTATCTTGATATTATAGCGTCTTGGAGCGAACGTAAGACCGGATAGACATAAGTCTGATGGCAGTTGCGAAGAAGCAGAAAGGTCTAGGAAGTGATTCTTAGAATCCCCGTGCGTTTACGCCGGGGAGGATGTCAATGGGCAGACGTTCCTTCAACCCCTCTGGATAGGCGATCGCGGGTTCGTTTCTGCAACAATTCCAAGGCCAATTCTAAATTCATTAATGCGGCTTGATTGTCCTCGCAAGCATATTCACCTGCTTGAAAACAGCGCAATCGATCAATGCAGATTGCGATTAGCGATTCCTGGGTGATTCCATTGACTCCATGTTCCTTGACTGGCCCATTCTGAAAACTGATTTTGCATAATTGCATCCCAAAGCAATTGCCGTGCTCATCGGGGTCTGAGAGATAGGAAATAACATACTCATGGCACGCACCGCCTGCCCCAGGTTCATCCAAGACTGTAACGTCTAGGGAATTATCAATTCCTCCAATCTTGTGGTCAGTGACTGTCCTGTGATTTGTTTGGATTTCTTTCGTTGACATACCTGTAACTCCGGCGTATTAGTGTGCGAAGCCTATTAAGACGCGATCGCTCAATTACCAAAAATGACAATCCACTAGATTTTAACCGTATAATCGGGGCACGTCACCTGCGATCGCCAAATGACAGACCTGATTCTCCCCTCCAATACCACCCGCACCGATGATTTAGCTGCATTGAGAACTCTGGCGGCAGGTGGAACAATCGGGGCAATGAACTATGCCACGGGGATGGGAATGCCCATGTACGACCCATCCCGGCACGCGGATATGGGGACGGGAGTGATACCCCTCGATCGCGGGCAACAAGACCGATTGATGCGGAGTCATAAATTCATCCGCAAAATCATCGAGACTATCCCCAACCAGATGACTTACCGCTGGGGCAACCTCACTCTCGGCGGGGATGATGGTGCCCCCGACATCATCAATGATGTGCATACCTGGCTGGATAACCTCAACACAAAATCCCTGGTGAATCGATACAAGGGATTGAAGCGGGCGTTTAATCAGGCCATTAAAATGGCTTTCCAGACCGGGAATGCAGCACTTGTTATCCTGGCCAAGGATGGGCAGAATTTCGATCGCCCTATCAACTCCAATAATCTCAGGTCTATTGAGGGGTTATTTCTAGCCGATCGCTGGTCAATCCAACCGGACATCAGTGGCATCTATGCCAACCTGGAAATGGCTGAGTATTTCTGGCTCAATGATTCCCGGTTTAACAAAATCATCCAGTTGCGCGGTGGAGATTTAGGACGGATTCGCATCCATCGATCGCGGGTTCTCTGGTTTCGGGGTGAGGAGTTGAGCGATCGCACTCTTCTAGAAAACGAAGGCTGCGATGACTCAGTGCTCCAGGGGATTCAGCAATCATTCCAGGAATATTTCCAGGCCATCCGTGGTGCAGGGCGGATGATTGTTGATTTTGACGTGGTTGTGCACAAGGTTTCGGGACTACTTGCCAGAATAGATAACGATCCGTCAGGACAATATCAACAAAAGATGATGGAACGCGCGCAGATCAACAATATCTGCCGCTCTATCTGGCGATCGATGCTTATTGACCTTGAGGATGAGGATATCGTCCACAGCACCCGGAATGTAAGTGGGTATGATTCATTGCTCGATCGCCTCGTCCTTGACCTCCAGGCCAATACTGATCTCACTAAGTCAGAACTATTCAATGAGATGTCCAAAGGGCTTTCTGCTACAGATAAGGTTGAACAGGAGAATGCAAATAACCGCACCCGGATGTACCAGGAATCTAAGCTAGATTCCAATATGTACGATTTCCTCAAGCTGGTCTTTGCCTGCAAGGATGGGCCAACCCAGGGAAAAGAGCCGGACAAATGGGAATGGAAATGGCAGGAGCTTTATCCGGTTACGCCGGTTGAGCAGGCTGAGCTGGAATTAATGCGATCGCAAATCGACCAGATCAATTCTTCGATCGGAGCCTACACCGGAGAGGAAGCGGCCAAGTCCCATTACTCGGGGTCAGAGTATAACCCTGAGATTACGATCAATTGGAAGGAACGCGAGAAGCTTAAGGCGGAACAGGAGAAGCAACAGGCGGAGGCGGATAAATTAGCAATCCAGATGGGATTATTGCCGGGAATGGAGCAGCCTTTACTCCCTGGACAACCAAAACAAAGGGCTCTGCCAGGGCAGCAACCTAAGAAGGCATTGCCAGGAGCTAAAGAGGTGACGGACTCGGATGATCCGTTTACTCCTAAAACAGAAGGGTTCTGGCCTCCATTACAGGTGCAGGCGATCGCCCGGAAAGGACTCGACCTCTTCAAGCAATATGGCTCCCCTGGGAAACCCAATATCATGCAGTCGGTGTTCTTTGCCCGACACATGGCCTATGGGCAACAAATCCCGCGCAATGCTGTATTTTTCATCAAGCAGCAGAATGACCTGATGAGGATTCCGCCGGATGGGGATAATCCTAAGCATCCATCCTATGAATTCATTGCCTATCTATGCCGTGGGGGGGCAGCGGGGCAAGTCTGGGTTGAACAGATGGTGAAGGAGATCGAACAGTTAGACAGTGCAAGCATTCCCTCACCTGATAATGTAAGCATTAAAGATCCGATCGTTGTTGATTCGGAAGAAGCTCCGCGTGCCGACGACGACACCCCTATCAAAAAAGCGATCGCATTCCACAATTACCAGATTGGCCTCCAATACCAACCCATGGATGAACGCCATGGGAAAATCCTCCCCGTTGGATATGGGGAGTTCCTGGGCATCATCTCTGAACACGATGCGATGAACATCGATGTCTATGTGGGGCCAGACCTATCGTCGCGTCGGGTGTTTGCTATCACTCAACTCGATCGCAAGACTGGTGAATTTGATGAAGTGAAATTCTTTGTAGGCTGCGATCGTACCCCTGAGGAAATTGCTAAACTTTACCAGGCCATTATGACCCCTGAGCACTTTGGGGGCATCGAGGAGATTCCCATGGAGATGATTCCCAGTTATCAACCCCAGCCCTGGATGGTGAAGACTCCAGTTACGGGGGATATTCCAGACCTGCCGCGATCGGATGCTGAGGATGATGTGCTCAGTGAGCAGGATTATGCTCAGATGTTGGATGATCTGCCACTGGATGCGATCGATCCTCTCGTTGATTGGGGGACTGGGGAGGATTAGCTTTCCTGGCTCCTGAGAATGGAAAATCTGGATATTTATCCCGGATGTACTTTCGGATGTCTTGGTCATTAATCATTGCGATCGCTCCTTCTTCTTTATTTGCAAAATTCTTGGCAAATTTCCAAAGCCATTTTGGCAAACTCAGAATTTTCGGATGTATCCCCTTCTTTTATTTGCCAAAACAGCTGCTCTGAATGATTATGCAACCCTTTTGCATAATCAGGAATGTGCTCCACGGCTTCATCGTTCCCGAGAGATCCAATCAAGCAAACACATTCTCCCTCGTATTGAGTCCCGTCTATTTGCCCAGCTTTTATTTTTGAAATCAACCCAGGGATCTCTGGACGACAATAGAACAAAATATATCGAAGCTGTTGCTTGGCTTGACGCGCCCATTCTGTGCCTTGCCATCCGATTGCCCCACTCAGGTCAGCCCCACTCAGGTCAGCCCCACTCAGGTCAGCCCCACTCAGGTCAGCCTCACTCAGGTCAGCCCCACTCAGGTCAGCCCCACGCAGGTTAGCCTCACGCAGGTTAGCCCCACGCAGGTTAGCCTCACTCAGGTCAGCCCCACGCAGGTTAGCCTCACTCAGGTCAGCGATCGCTCCTTCTGTCCCGCCAGTAACTTGGAAAAGACGACTCTGCTCAACGATTTTTTTAATTTCTAATTTGTCCACGATCGCTCCTCCTATCAACATTCACAACAATATCACAGAAATATATTTTACGCTATATTTTCCACAACAAAACTCCCTTTGATGGATAGATCGATCCTGCGAAGTTCATCCCAGAGCGCATCTGCAACTTCTGCGCCAATATTCAGAAGTTGATCAATATGAGCTGAGATTTGGCGTTGTTTGGCATGGAGGCGATCGCACCTTTCCCTATGAACCACAGCCCCAGTATCCTCTCCAGGCTCCTCAACCCAGTTATCGATCGATTGGTTCAGTGTCACTCCAAAGGTCGCCTCGTACAGCTTCTGGACAGACATAAAATAATGGCTTGGCAATGCCATCGGTTTTGCTATCCGGGCATTATGCCGCTTGGTGCGATCGGTCGATATAAGATCATCCTCTATCCGCCGCTGCCGCGCATGAAACACGTTCCAAGCAGCCTTAAACACGCAGAGCAGTTCTGCAACGTTACAGCCTTGGAATGTTGCGCAAATGTCCCAATGGATACCCCCGTCTTCGTCATAGATCGGTCCCTTGTAATCCCGCCATTTCCTGGTCAGCAAGCCCTGACTTTCCAGGAAATCAAAACAATTCCTTACAAAAGGTTCAGAGACACAACCGGAGCCGCCCTTCTCACGATCCAACCGCAGTTTCTTGGCCACGCCACACACTGCCGCCTTGACTTTATGACGTGCGATCGTGATTTTTTCTCGAATTTGTGCCCCAAAACCTAAATATTTTTCGGTTGTCCGAGAATCATAAATCTTGTTCTGACGCGCTATCCCGTCAATTATGTTTGAAACGACGGACATCATCCCAATAAGCCTGTCTCTCGTCCAGGGGCTATGGTATTCGCCGTCTAAACCTGTGTAACCCTCAAAGATCTGCTCTATTTCAATAATGAGCGATCGCAGTTTTTCGGGGTTAGGGGTTGCGTTTTGACTGGGGGATAGATACACTTAGATTGTTCCGTTCTCGGTTTGAAAGCATTTACGGGACTCTAACGGCATCTGAACTGCAACTTTCAATACTGCAAATATTGATTGATTGCGATGCCATAGAAATCACAAAATCGAATATAACACTTCCCCCGATTGTCGTAAAGGATAACTCGGGGTTTGTTTTTGATGCTGTCTGAAACCCTTTGTTTATGGGGCGTATAGTATCTTGACAGATTAGTATTCTTTAAAGCTTTATCTCTATTCTTTCTTTACTAGGGGGCTCGTCCCTGATGTAAAGCGGGTTTCTATCCAGGGGTGTGGATCTTGGTGCGGGTGCGATCGCCCCTTGTCCCCATTCAAATTACCCTGGCTAGTCTTTTCAAAAACAAAGCTGCGATCGGAAATATCGTCCTCAAAATACTCATCCCCAAAGATGCTATACACCTCATAAACACTGGATTTCGTCGCACCAGAGTGATAGAATTGCAGAAAACCATAATCCTATGTCAGACTTAAAAATCCTTTTTCAGAAACTAAAAATCACCCCCAGACGGTTGCGCCGGATGGGATATTTTGAGCGCCGTGATGTTCTTCAGCGTGCCATCCAGGAATGCTGTGCTGAAGGTATCTATCTGGAAGTGTCATCCTGGGAGTCCGTGCAAGACTTTACCCATGCCTTCATGGTCAATAAGCGATTGTCATCTGGAACAACTGTGCAGGCATTCTGCTCAGTGAATGATTGGTTGTTCCAAAATAAGCCGGAGTTGGCGATTAAGGGGGCGATCGGGCAGATCAATACTGTGTTTTGGCGACAGCAGCCCTTAAGTGTTGTGGGTGGTGTGGAATGCTCAAAAGTTTGATTTCGGATCCGGGCGATCGAGGCTCCTTTTCCCATGCATACAGCACTGTCCAGGCGGGAACCTGCTGCCAGTGTGATTGCGAAGAACCTGTCCTGAGCGTGGAACATCCGTACTCAGCGATTTTGGGATGGTCGGAGTATGCTGGAGAGGGTGGAGATTGGTGCCAGGATTGCTACGAGAATGCGTACCGGTATGTGCTGAAGGTGCGATCGCAATAATGCCCACTGCAACCCTGTCCCAAAATATCTCCGACCTCATCCTCCCCATATTCCGAGAGGATGCAGGGGGCACCGCGCATCCTGACTTCTATCACGATCGCTCAATCAACTGGTTCCGCTGGAAAGACACAAAACGCCGCGCACCACGCCAAGCGATACTGAATATCACCAAATCCTATGTCGAGGATTTGAGGGGCGATTTAAGGGGCATAGCGCACACATACCTGGATGGTAAAGACCTCAAGAAATTCCAGCGTGATTTTGCCCAGAATATTAAACTCCAGCATCTCCAGAGTTATATCGTGGGCAAAGGTGGCATCGATAAGATGACCGACGCTGATTATCTGGCGGTCGGGCGCGAGATGACCAAGCAATACAAATACCTCAGACAATTTGCCCTGGACATTGCCAAAGGGAAACAGTCTGAGGCTCAGATTTTGTACCGATCGTCCCTCTATAGTGAGTCGGCGCGATCGTCTTATTGGGCAGGATTAGAGGCAGCTGCGATCGAAGCTGGCTGTACCATGGAGAAAAATGTCCTGTCCTTGGCTGAACATTGCGAAGGGTGTCTCCGGTATGCTGCCATGGGGAAAGTTGAGATTGGCAAGATTCCACCCCCTAAACGAGGCGATCGGGACTGCAAGATGGCCTGTCTGTGCCGGAAGGTCTATTACAAAGGGAACAGGGTCTGGACTCCTGTCAAGGGACAGGAGTGGGTGTAGTGTCAAATTGTCAATTCAACTTCACCAATTTCCCCCCATCCATCGGGGACAAACCCCCCACCCGTTGGAGGCTTAAACTCAATCCCAAATGTTCTTTTATAGCGCTGTCCACCAAAATGAACAACACGCACATCCTCGGGGCGGAGTGTCGGGTAAGTTTCCTGAGCGATCGCCAAATATTCCAAAAATGTACTTAGGCTGCTGCCATAGCAATTCGATCGAATAACACAAACAGCGTCATACTTCCAGGGAGATTCTTCTGGATTATTTGGGTTTGGCTTGCTTCCTGCTAATCTGATTTCTTTGATAATTTTACGTTCAGACATTGGTTTTCCTCTACTTCTTTTTTGCCCGTTGCCGCAGATAAAACGGCACTTCTTCTATCCACCATTGAGCCAAATCCGTCCGCATGGTCTTGATCCAGCGATCGCGCACCCAGGCTAATTCCCAGTAGCGATCGTCCCAAGGGACAGCCTTTCCCCGATATCGATGCACCGCTAGCTTTCGTTTTGGGTCGGCATGTCGGTGTGTTCGGCACCATCCACTGCGGCTGTAGTTGGTGCATCCTGGATATTTGCATCGTTCCAAGGCTCGAACTCTCCTTTGTCGCAGTATCGACAAAATTTTAACGAACCACAAACATCATTTGATATCCACCTGAAAACATGCCCGATCGCTTCACATTCAGCTTGCAAAGCTTCTCTAGCAGGCTGAGCAACTTCTTTATCGTACTGCTCCATCAATTCACGTTGCTTTTCTCGGCGCTGTTGGTCGATTTTATGACGACGCTTTAGTATGTCGCTGTGCCGTGTGTCTGGCATCGTTAATTCCCTCTCCTGGATTTTGGCACACGTTTTTTGGGCACGATCGCCTTTTTACTCGCCTTCTCCACCCCCTCCTTGTATAAACGCTGAGACTCCTCACAAGCCTCTGTCAGCCGAAGGATCGACGCTTCTGTGACTGGCAGCTCTAATGCTTTTAGCAGGGCAATAAAATCCCGAGGATGCAGCCGTGGAAGATGCTCCCCTTTCATCCAGGTATAAATGGATGAAGCCTGGGTCTTTCCGCCAAAATCTCTTATGGCGTAAGCGATATCGTATGGGGTAACGTTACCCCTCGCCCTGGACTTAACACGCTCCATTAAATCCTGAAACGTCTCTTTCGACATCTAGCGATCGCACTCCTTTTTGAAAACATCATAGACACACCCTAAAGCAGCATTGATTCCTCCATCCACAAATGCTGCAAAAACGATCAACGATCCAAACGCGATCGCGGAGAGCAGTTGAATTAATACCACAACAACCTCAAACCCTAATGCCAAGAGAGTTGAATTTGTTGCGACAAAACTCAATAGTAAAAATTCCGATTCTACAAAATACTCAGAGTTAAAAGGGTTATCTCTCATCCCTTGCACTGCATCCCATACAAGCTTTGGGTTATCAATATTTTGACCCCAGATTTGTATCGCACTATCCCCATGCTGAACTAGCCACATGAAGGACGCGGCTGGGTAAGCACTCATGGCGCACAGCAAAAGTAGGTATCCTTTTGAGTAATCAATAAAAGCTTTTCGCGCAATCATCTTTTATCTTCTTCTTTTTGATTGAAAGTACTTAACACGAACACCTCTCCCGCCACAAATACACCTACCCCGATCGCAAAATGAACAGGGTTGAACGCTTTTACCTTTGGCTGCGATTCGCCATGCATAAGTGGAACACCTGTATAGGCAAACCATTCCATGGAGTCTTTCAAAATGAAACCTCCAGCCCCTACAAGAAGCAGCCCTGCCACCAATATGCCTGCTTTCTGTAACCTGACATAGCTAAACCTATCTCCCGACACCAATACAATATCATATCAATATAATTTGCGCTATATTTTGTAATATCACTTGCGCAATTCTATAATCAAAGCTATAGTGAGCAAAGTAAAAGGCGATCGCATCCAACCTCTAGAATGATGCGATCGCCGCGAAACCTAATCACGGGACGAGTATGATTTTACCACGAGGCAGAGAATATTTTTCGGATGAAGAGCTTGTAGGTATCCGCACCGCAAGGGACATCATTGAGCAACACATAGCTCAAAATAACAGACTTCAACTTCAGATTCAAAGAAAGCGTGTTGCCGCGCAGATGGCGCAGGAGGGTCAGCAATGGTCACTTCATTAATGTGGGCGACACTTTCCGGCTCGGACGAAGAAAATACGCCGGAAGTGGTGTCTCAGAAAATTCAGTCCTCTCTAAGTGCGATCGCTGAACTACAATCCGAGCTAAATTCCTTATCACCAGAAGATTTAGAAGATTTTGTGGTTAGAGATGCGATCGGCAATATTGAAAAGTCGCTATTCCGGCAGCTTCGATCCATTCGGAGTGCGCGAGTATGTCAAGAGTAATGGTCATGGCGATCGCGGAAAAAGGGATTGGCGATCGTGTTGAAATAAATGGCCTAGACATGGAGGATGACGGAGCTATTGATGCAAAGCTCCAAAGTTATATAGGTCGGAAATATCCAGGGTACATGCTCGCAGGCTGGGAGGTTTGTGATGAGTGAGACGCAATTAACCATGGAGCAAGAGTTTCAGGTTCGAGCTTTCAAGGAAAGCATCAAGGGACTAAGCAGAGAGCAGGCGATCGGGTTCCTTGGCAAAATGTTTGAACAATGGGTCGTCAAAGAAGCGCTCTACAAAAGCCTGCTCCAGCAAGAATGGGGGATCTGTAAGGATGTTTAAACTATTGCTAGGGGCGATTATTGGCGGGGGCGCTGCATTTATGTTTCTGAATTCTGGCAACGTTATTGTTAGTCGACAGGACTGGAGTGAGAAACGCGATCGCTGTGAAGCCATTGCAAAACAGCTCTCAGTTGCTGAGCGAACCATAGACAAAGAAGTCAGTCCCAAGGTTCGGGCTGTGTACCAAACTTTTCTGAAGGAGTTGAGTCGTGAAGAAGGTCAGGAAAATCGTTAATGTGGCGATCGGGTGTGCCGCATTAACTGGGGTGACTGTAGCGCCGCCGCTGCTTACTCAGGCGGCTCCTGTTCAGCCAGATCCCAAGTCTAAACAAGTGGTAAAAGGAGGGATGGGGACTCTTGTCCATCTGAAGGACAAAGCCAAGCAGCAGTTTATTCTGGATGAGGAAACCTGTCCCCGGCAAGGTTGCTTCTGTGTTAGGAGCTTTGATCGAAGGGGCGATCGGGTTGAAATGAAGTGTTCTGAAATCATTGTGCCAGACAAAGGAGGACGATCGTAATGCCAATATTCTGGGTTGCTTTTTGGGTGCTGGGAGTGCCGATCAGTGCGATCGCATTTCTGGCAAGCTTCGGGGATGTCCTGTTCCCGATCGGGGATGAAGGGAAGGAAGGATTTAAAAAAATATAACAAAAACCCCTGGATTTAATATCCAGGGGGTTTTGTGGAACTATTTGGCGCACTTGACTGCTATCAGCATTACAGGCCAAAGAATCCCATTCCCAGTAGCCTTTGAAAGGCTATTTTTATCTCCCTTCCCTTCCAGTTCAATGAATGAACCAACAAAGAAAACAGAAGCGATCGCAACGTAAGCAACGCAAATTGTAGTAATCATATTTGTTTTGGGTGAAATTCTTGATATTTTTAGTATGCCCATCTCACATGGCGGATTGATCACCTTAATTATACATTTTTGTAATTTATTTTTTTGGTAGATACTCTTGACGATCGCATTTAGGTAGGTTAGAACTGATTTGTGGGTATAAAAAGGGTGGCAGTCCAATCAACACTCAAATGTCATCCAAAAAGGAAAATCTCAAAATGAAAGTAGGTCAAATTGTTTTTGGTGCAGCGATCGCTCTTTCTGCTGCTACTTCTTCCGCGTTCGCTGGTCAATCGGTTGTAACCAATCAATTTTCTGTTGACCACGTTAAAGGTCACGGTCAGGTAAACTCCAGTTACGTCAAGCATGAAAATGGTCAAGTTCTATCTATCAGCAAGACCTTGAAAATTGATGCTTTTGGCCCCTCTGCAACTGCTTCGGCAAACGTTAATACCCATGGTCAATTCAGCGGTGGTGGCTTTGCAACCAACAACCCGACCAATCCAGACCCATGGGTAGCGGTGGGAAGCAATGTAACGGTTGATAAATCGACCTATAGTGCAACAACCAGCCAGACTGGCAGCTTTGCATACGACCAGAACACAACCACAACAACCTATTCTCTGTTTGCTGGCAACCAGTAGATAGAGTCGGGGGGTGGAGCGACCACCCCCTCCCTTGTTCCTTCAACTAGTATCCACATAAATATCATGAGACTTGCACTATTATCCATTGGATTTGGATCGGTTTTTGTTGGGACTGCTGCGATCGCATCTCCTGCACCTGTCCCTCCTGAAACACCAATTCAATCTCCACAACCCATTCAACCAGGGGCATCGTATTCAAATAGCTCAACCGATTTGTCTAATAATGGCACGGTTGAGCAGTCTAACAGCCTGCAACAGTCCCAGTACGGTTCAACAATGTCGAACGTACAGGTAAACAACCAAAACGACTCATATTATGGTTTTGGCCAAGGGATCGCAGCACCTGTTCCCACGATTAACGTCAGTACTTGGGGTGGTACAGATTTTAATGGGTATGGGACGTTTGGCGGTACGGCTACAGTCAGCATCCCATTGGGCGGTCGTGTTGGTAAAATCCACAAACGCTACGTGTTGGCGCTAACTGAAGCGGCTGAGGAAAATGCGAAGCAGAAAAAGCTTCAGACCGAAATGGAGCGTGCAAAAAATTGCGCAGAATTAGCCCATAAAGGTGTTGAGATTGCTCGCCTGACGTTCTGTCAGGATATTATGATGGCTGCAAAAACTGAGATGACTCCTGCTCCGCAACCACAAATTCAACCGCCGCCGCCACCGCCGCAATCATTATTGAATCCTCAAGTTCCTGTCCCTGCTCTTTGGTAAAAACATGTCAAACCGATTTATTTCTGCCCTCCTTGCCACAATCGCTATAGGAGGGTTTTCTTTCCCCACTGATGCTCGTCCCAAGCGATCGCAATCCGATTTCCGAGAGATTGCTCCACGCGGGACAATGGTTCCCCGGAATCAAAAGCCAGTCAAACGATTGAAACTGCGATCGCTGCGCAAGGCACGTAATCAAGCAGTCTTGGCTGGTATCAAAGGCTTCAATTTCAGCTATTTCGAGACTCCTACCTTTGCTGAAGACGGTGCATTAGTGCGCGAGGTATTCGATCGATATAAAGCAGAAGGGTTTAATGCCGTTCGCCTGCCAATCGACTGGGATAAGCATGCCGGGACGACTGCACCCTACACAATCAATCCCACCCTGACCTGGGGAAAGATTAACTGGGTGATCTCAGAAGCTCGTAAGCGTGGGTTCAAGGTCATCATCAATGTCCATGCCTACGAAGAGATTATGACTGACCCATCGGGGCAAGAGGCGCGTTTCTTGGCAATTTGGAAACAGATTGCTACTGCATATCGCAATGAGCCATCCGATCTAATATTTGAGGTCTTAAATGAACCAAAAGGGGAGTTTAATGCCAATCCTGGACTCTGGAATCAGATGCAGAGTAAGGCGATCGCGGAGATTCGTAAAACCAACCCCAGTCGATTGATTATGACTACTCCAGTGCGCTGGGGAAATATCAACCAGTTGGTCAATCTGACCCTACCAAACGATACGAATCTAGCCGTAGCGTATCATTTTTACGATCCGTTCGATTTTAGTCATCGTGGCGCGACGTGGACCTCTCCGGTGCCTCCTTGTAGTACAAACTGGGCGGGAACCGTAGCCGAGAAGAACGCGATTAATGCAAAGCTCGATACGGCGGTGACATGGGCGAATCAGCGCCAAGTCCCACTATTTCAAGGTGAGTTCGGAACATATGGAATCTGTGGGAATGTCGGTGCTCGTAGTCGATGGACATCTCATGTCCGCAAAGCGGCAGAAGCGCGGGGAATTGGCTGGGCTTACTGGGAAGCCCATAAAGGCTTTGGAGCTTACAACCCAACCACTAATCAATGGATTTCTGAGTTATTGAATGCGCTACGATATTGGTAGCGTTTGCAATCGGGCAGAAAAAAGGACGGTAGAAATACCGTCCTTTTTCATTAGAAAAGCGATCGCCCAAATATTCCCAGAAACCCGCTTTTGGTAGGGTTTGCAAGAGATGCGATCGCAAACTTATAGTCGGTCCACCAGGGCAATCAATTTCTTATCCCCCAAAACACCGACAATCCTCTTCAAGGTTTCCAAAGGGACGCTTTCAGCCTCCCTTTCCACTCGATTCCAAGTCGGACGGGACACTTCAGCCGCGATGAACAGGCTCTCCAGCGTGACCCCTTCTGCCCGGCATTTGGCAAAACGAGCATTGGCAATACGATCGCCCAACCCTTTGACTTCAACAACTTTAACGATTTTCATGAACAATTTATAACACATTGCGCAACACATTGACAATATATCGCCTGACGATATATATTTATCGTATCAAGCAACTGAGAGGTTTGTATGACTTCAAGATTTTTGGGCTATTTCAATCTGGGATTGATGCTTGGATTCTGTTTGATTGTTGCTGGAATGGCGATCGAAGACGCGATCGCTTGCGGAAGTATCGAACAGGATAACAGTATTGTTCAACCGTATTGATTGGAGGTTTGCGATGCATCTTGCAAGGTACGGTGCTTTTGGTTTTGCCCTCTGGGCATTCTCGGTTTATATGTTAATTTGGGCGATGCAGGTAGGGCGCTAAATGGCTGAAGTTCTTCATCAAGTTAATGGTGTCCCAGATGTCATCCGCCATCAGTTTCTGGCCTTAGACCTTAAGCATCGAGAGGATGCTGAAGAGAAAGGCTACGAGGAAGGTGAGTGGTTTGGCGGAATGCCTCGCCCAATGGTTGGGCAAAGAGTTAGAGGGGTGTCCATTGATTGACTATCATTCAGAGGACGATCGCGGCCAAACCAAAGCTGCGATCGCTTCTTCTATCATCCCCAACCTCCCTCCTCTGCCCACTGGCAAATTCTCGCTGATCGTTGCGGATCCACCCTGGAGTTATCACCTGAGGGAAAGCGATCGCACTCATCGGGGACGTTGCCCATACCCGCCTATGAGTAACCAGGAGATCATGGATATGGGGGTGGAGGCGATCGCGGCAAAAGATGCGTATCTGCTGCTCTGGACAACAAACAACCATCTGCCTGTGGCCTTCGATGTGGTCAAAGCATGGGGGTTTGAGTACAAATCTCTGCACACTTGGGTAAAGATGACCAAGGCAGGCGATAAAATCAGGTATGGGGTGGGGCATTATGGGCGAAACTGCACAGAGCACTTTCTGGTCTGTCGCAGGGGAAAAGCTCCAAGTTTTACCGCAATGGGGCTGTGTGACATTCCGACATCGTTTCCATCTCCTCTGGGGCCGCATTCGGTGAAGCCTAAGGAATTCTATGCGCGGGCGGAGCGGATTGGGGATGCATTGGGGGGCGATCGCATTGAGTTATTTGCAAGACGCGATCGGGATAGATGGACAAGTTGGGGCGCTGAATTGTAGTTTCTGGAGGTTTTAACAATGGTTATGAATATCAATCCCGACATTCAAAAATTAACAGACAAGATCAACTCTGGGCAAGGAACAGAACAAGTTTGGATCGACCTTCTGCATGCAACTCTCGACTCATCTTTGGCAAATAAAACCTCAATTAATGCCGCCGAGAATATGTTTAGGTCATATATAGAGCTTGATTACTCCTTTGAAGATGCTTGCCTAGCTACAACAAAAAAAATTTTGTTCAGGAGTAAAAATAATGCCTAATTACATCGGAAACGTAAACTGTCGCTTCAATGCCCGATCGCCACATCTTCAATGCACGGTTAATCCAACTGGCGATTGTGGAAACTGTGGCGAGTTTGAGTCGCGCGATCCTGTGGATTCTATTCTGAACGGAGTCCATGCAAGGGTAATTCCTGACCTTGTATTGAGAGAGCCAGATTTAACCAACTGAGCGGGAAATCCCCCATGTGGCCTTAGACACTGGGGGATGAAAGAGAATCCGAATGTCCTGCAATATATTTTTTGACAGTTTCAAGCGGGGCACCACCACAGGAAATAATGCCCTTTTGTCTGCCCCAAAGTGAAGTACCACCTTTATAAGTCTTTCTAAATTCAGTTGGGAACTCTTTCAGAATCATTTGTGCTGTAACTGACTTCATGCTCTTGATCAATATCGAAATATTATTGTCTGGATGAAGATCTATCAAAAAGTGAATGTGGTCTAACTCGCATCCTGACTCCAGTATTTCACACTTTTTCCCTTGACAGATTCCTTGGCAAAGTTCATGGACTCTCTTCGCAATCGGTTCGCTCAAAAACTTACGTCTATATTTAGTCACTAAGTAGACATGTAGGTGGATAGCATATACAGAATGATTGGCTTTATGTAATGGGTATTGCATATTTGTGCAGGTGAGCTATAATGAGACCATGCTAACACGACGTATTACCTTTCGGCTCTATCCTAATAAGTCTCAAGCAGCCAAGCTTTTTGAGATGAGACGGTTACATTGCACGCTTTATAACAGTGCAGTGGCAGACCGCAAGGATAGTTATCAGAAGTTGGGTAAATCGATTGGGTACTTTGACCAACAAAACAGGCTGCCTGAGTTCAAGAAGGTATGGCCTGAGTTTGTTGGTCTGGGTTCTCAGGCATTGCAAGCTACTCTCAAACGGGTAGACCTTGCTTTTTCGTCCTTCTTCAAGGGCTTGCGGGGTTATCCGCGTTTCAAGTCTATTCGGAATTATTCTGGATGGACCTATCCTGCTTCATCAGGCTGGAAGGTGGAAACCGCAGGCAAGAACGGGTCTTTGCAATTGTCCAATGTGGGACGCATTCAAATGCGCGGCGAAGCTCGAACCTGGGGAACGCCTACAACCTGTACGATTGTTTATCGTCATGGTAAGTGGTATGCCTCTATTACTGTTCAATGTATTCCCGCTCGGACGACTGGTGAAGGAGCCATTGGTCTAGACCTTGGGTGCAAGGAAGCGGTGACGTTCTCGGATGGATTGCAGGTTTCTAAACCTGTTTTTATCTCCGAAGGGGAACGTGCGGTCAAACTTGCTTCTAAGCAATTACGCCGGAAACGGGCACCGAACCGGAACAATAAAATCAAGGCATCCAGGCGATTCAAAAAAGTGCAGCGTCAGATCTCTAAGCTTCGCCGGAAGGTGGGCAGACAGAGACTAGATTGGATGCACAAATTAGCCAGTGATACAGTGAGCCGTAATAGCCTGATCTCTGGCGAGAAACTATCAGTCAAAAACATGACACGTAAAGCCAAAAAAGGCTCTAAACGCAAACGTCAAAAGACTGGACTGAACCGCTCCATCCTGGAAGTGGGAATGTCCAGTCTCTCTAAAATGTTTGCCTATAAAGCTGCTGAAGCTGGTGGTTTTTATGTGGAATCACCGACTCGAACACTCAAGCCCACCCAGCGGTGTGCGGTGTGTTGGGAATTGACTCCGAAAACTCTATCTGACCGTATCCATCAATGCAGCAATACCGCTTGTGGACACAATGAAGACAGGGATGTAAATGCTGCTCAAGTCAATTTGATTTGGGCAAGGGGGCAGGAACTGTCCTCTACAGGCGTCGATGGGTCAGCTCTACTTTCTTCCCCAGTCAATACTGGAGGATTCAAGCAACTGTCCCAAGTGAAACGTCAGAAACCCCCTGTCGCCTCAAGGTGACAGGGGGTAGTTCATATGAGCAAGCTCGTGTCGAACTCAACACTCCACCCGCCGAGCCAAAGCCTCATCCACAACCCGATTAATATCCCGCTGCCGGATCCAGTGCAAGTAAATCTGCTGGTGATGGGCGATCGAGTGTCCCATCATTTGTGCAGCCACCACATCAGGAATACCCAGCAACAAACACCGCACCGCCCAAGCGTGCCGCAGATTATAAGGCTCAAACGGCACGCTTGAAAGCCGAAACCATCGGCTAACATTATGGCCTTTCCCGCTATTGTCCGACGCCCTAGACCCAAACCCATCAGGAATATCCATTAGACTAAATTCCTTCACCCATTCTGGATGAATTGCGCGGGTTGTTCTGCCGCCCGTTTTTCGTCCAGTTTTGGTGTCTTTGTAAATATAGAGATACTCAGGATTCCTCAAGAATTCATCCCGATCGCACTGGAAAACTTCATGCGGGCGCACCCCAAAGGTCGCCATCATCCCATACGCCCAGCGCCCCTTTTGATTGGCGATCGCACCCCAGCATTCCAAAATTTTCCCTTCCCCAGGCAAGTCCCGAGGAGTCACATGGTTAATTCCATAGCTGCCCCCCAACCCCTCCAAGGCAGTAATGTCCAGGCCAGCTAACTTGGCGATCGCCTTGGATGCATTTACCAGCCGTCGCCGGGGCTTGCTGTGAGGGGCAGTAGCCATGATCGCCCCATATAACAAGTCAATCGTCAATGGGGCTTTCTGCGGCAAGTGATACAGGGCATAGTAATAATCCTTTTTCCAGGTGATCTCTGATGCCCGCGATCGCACTTTCTCCCCCAGACGATCCAACCAGTACCCCACCTCAACGGGGCGATCGTTTATATTCTGCAACAATTTAACGCTTTCCATTTGTGATTATTCTGGAACGTTTGCGAATGTTTCTGAATATTCTAGGCGATCGCCCTGTGTTTGACTATCCTCTGGGGAAATAAATTCCCATACTTGGGTCTTCGGATATAGCATCCGAAGGATTAGCGCGATCGTTTCGGGGTTTTTCGAGGCACCTTACGGATTATGAAACATTCACCGTCAGGGATTGTTTCAACAAAATCCTTGAGGCTCATTTCGGTATTGTGACCGCGCTCACGGCATTTTGTCCCCAAGATTTCTATTTCGGGCATCCCAAATAACTCTGAGTAAAGCTTCATTTTTGCCTTGTCTGGCAAGCAATCTATCAGCTTTAGGGCATTCTCAATGCGCATCCCCCCCCGCTGATTTTTTATGTTGGACAACCGAGATTTAGTCATCCCTGCTTTCTGAGCCAGATGATCTTGCCGCATCCGATATTGATGAATGACTTTGGCCAGTGCGGCTCCAAACCTGTGCTCTGAACTCTCTCTATTATTAGCCATACTTTTGTACAGGCCATCCGCCTTGAAACTGCTTATAGATAAAGAATACATCCATTTATTATTTCCCGCAATTACGGGAAATAATTTCCTGTCGATACAAATAAATTTACTTTTTCGGGGAAATTTTAGATAATTAGAAGTATCAAACATTACACAGTACCTCCCAAATGCAGCGCCAAGCGTTTCTTCAGGCGTCCCTCGATCGCCTTGAAAAAAAGACGGGAATAAACAAGAACCGCTGGAGTGAATATTTCACAGGATCCAGTCGCCCGAGCGGTAAAACCTTAGAAAAAGCCGCAGAAACGCTTGGCGTTCCGCAGCATACCATCCAAAAATGGATTATTTCCCGAAAAAAGAATAAAGAAGGAGAAGGAAGAGCTTGTCAATCGTCATCTCCTGAGGTTATCATTAGGAACAATCAGGAATGTTCACAAACAAAATCGATGAAAACCAAAAAAAGAATAGGATGGGTGCGATCGCCAGAGGCTGCATACCATCTCAAGCTCAGTACAGTCTCCATTAAGAGACGCAGAGAGTCTGGGGAGTACAAAGAAGGCATCCACTACCGGATCGCTGATTCTTGCTCTAAGGATGCTCTGCGGGTCACGTATGAGTACAACATTGATGCGATTATAGAATTGCGCAATCAAAAAAATGGCTGAAGATTTTGGTCGGTGTCCAAAGTGCGGGGGGTGCGATCGCGTCAGGGCGGGTTGCGTTAAAGGTTTTCACCGAGTTAGGTGCAAGAATTGCGGGGTTAAAGAAGTTACGAGTATTCCTTTTGTGAGTAGACCGTGGGTGTACGCCACATGTCATCCCGATCGCACTCATTATGCGAAAGGACTTTGTTCACAATGCTATTCACTCAAAAAATATTATGCCAAAAGAAACGGGAACCTGGAGTAACACAACGATGGCAGTATCTTCAAGATATGTGCAGGTAAAAGGGGAAGGCGATCGCGTCTGGAGAGTAGTAGGACGCGAAGGAATTTATCTTAAATGCATGATTTTTGATAAACCAAGGCTCATTCCTGAGTCAGATTGTGTTTCCGTGAGTAGGAAAGGAGATTAAGATGCTGTCATCTCAACTGGCAACAGAAATCGAAATTTGTCACAGTATTGAAAAAAGACTCTCACCTGGTTCTGCGTTTAAAAGAAAGGCGATCGGTGCGATCGCCTTTCGATACAACGTTGATCCAACAGATGTCGAGTATCTAATTGACTGTTTTAATGCTTATCATCTTGAAACGTTAGCTTCAAGAGAAGAAGCACTCCAAGGTGTTGCGGTGAGATACAAAACCCATGTGTCTATGGTTAAATGGCACATCGGAATGTTTTTTGGCATTAGGTTTAATCAATTATTGCCTGGGCAATAAAAAGCGATCGCCATGCGGGGAGTTGATTTCCATTGGCGATCGCTTTGCATTGGAAGTCCGGTTAGAGTATCCAAAGTCAAGTTCTAATAGGAGATTAGCATGATCATTCAAGATAAAACAACAGGGGCATTAACTCGTCGCCCGCCTTCCCTCGGGAAGCTAAAGAAGGGTGCGCCGAAGGGACAATTGAAAGATCTTGACCACTGGCGATTTGCCCCAGACGATCGCTACCCATTCTTGGACAGGATATTCAAAGAGTTTTACGGTGAGGAGCCACGGGAGGTCAACATCTGGCTCCTGGGGCACACGATCGAAGATAATTTTGATGATTGGTATGAACAATGGGCTGACGGGCAGCGGTTGGTTTATCGCTGCAATGGGCAGGAGATTGTCCAGAGCTATGGGGAGGAAGATCTGGCCTATAACTTCAATCGGATGCCCTGTCGCCGGAATGCAGAGAGCCCCTGTGAATGCAAAGCGGTGGGACGACTGAGTTTTGCGATCAAAGAATTTTTCCTGGCAGGGTACACATCGACTGTCACCCTGGAGATCAAAAGCCCTAATGACCTCAATGCAGTGCGCGGCGCACTCGACAATATAGAGGCGTTGGTGCGGGCGGCAGGGCTCAATTCGATGCGCGGGGTGCAGCTGGTGCTCAGGCGCGTCAAGGACGAAATATCCGTTCCGGCATTTGCTAAACAAAATGGAAAATTTGAGCGGCTTCCTGGGAAGCGAAAAATGGAAACCAAGTGGATGGTTGGACTAGATTTTGCCCCTGAGTATCACGCTGAGTTGATGCGCAGTATTTATTCAAGCGATCGCACCCTCTCATCCGGCGCACAGTTCTTTCTCACCCGAAAGGATATGGAACTTCTGCCCGCGCCAGAGATGAAGCAACTGCCCCATCATTCTGCCCCGGCGCTGCCAGCATCGGAATCGGAAGAAGCCGTTGAGGTTGAAGTGGTTGATGAGGGGGGAGCGGTTGACCCGAAAGAGTTTATGCGGGAGGTGGTTAAGCAATTGAAGCTCAAGCCTGCGGATGTGTCGGCATGGGTTACAAAGCATTATCCAGGTGGCGTGACGGTTGAAAATGTTGAGGAAGCGTGCGATCGCCTGAAACAGGATTTTGCGCCGGAGCCAACAATGCCGCCAGGATTGGAGTAGATCGATGTCAAAAATTAGCGAACTACGCCGCGAATTAAAAGCCAAAAATTCAGAAGCTACAAGACATCTGGAATTGGTTCCCAAAGATGAGTGGCCTCTTCAGTTAGAACGGGGAAGAGAGCCTCTTAGAGTGTGGCGATCGCGCTATTTCCTTGTCCAGGAATACGAAGAATCTGGATATATCCGCATCAGTGTGGTAGACAGTCGAACATTAAAGTCGTTCAGCAATAATTCCCCGAAATTTGGAGGCTCCATAACCTGGGATGAGCTGCAACAAATCAAGCGGGATATAGGCTATGGGGATAAATGTGCCGTTGAGGTTTTCCCGCCGGACAACTTGGTTGTAAACATTGCAAATATGCGGCATCTCTGGGTTCTGGACTATGTCCCTAATTTCTGCTGGGGAGGCAAAAATGCCAAAAATGCAGATTAAAGGACTAACCTTGCATCGCCCTTGGGGATATGCTGTTGCCATTTTGGATAAGCGCATCGAAAATCGCTCCTGGAACTGTCCTCTTCAAATAGGGACTTTCATTGCTATCCACAATGGGCAGAAGTGGGATAAGGAAGGGGAGCTTTTCATCCGGCACCAGAACGCCAGTGAGTTGTTCGACCATCCCGGCGAAGACAATTGCGAAGCAGGTGCGATCGTTGCTATTGCCCAATTCGATGGCAATACAACTGAAGATGATTCCCCATGGTTCTGTGGTCCAGTGGGTTGGAAGCTGAAAAATGTTGTAGCGATATCGCCCATCCGGGGGATAAAAGGGCAGCAGGGGCTTTGGAGTTTATCCGATGAATTGCTGATTATGGTGAGGAAGAGATGGTGCGATCGTGTTTCAAACAAACTTTAAGGTAGGGGATAAAGTATTATTTTCTGGAGGGTTTGGACAAAACCCAACAATTAGCGCGATCGCCAAGATCTTGGATGTCAGAAAAACCGGGGAACCAATTATTCAAATCTTAGAGGATGTTCCAAATATAAAACCAGGGGCAACCTTTCAGGTTCTATGGGAAGAATTGCAGGGAATAGAAGAAGAACATGAAACAAAAATGCAGTAACTGCACCTACTATCACGGGCAACAGAACGTCCACTGCGGCATTCACCCCTATGGTAGACCCGATCGCATCTGCCCCGACTGGAAGAAACAACCTTGGATTAAGCGCATCGAAAAATCGCTAAAGACTCTGAGCCCAAAAGACTGGACATACGTCATTCTGACGCTATACACTCCCGCATTTTTCTGCTTTGTCCTGCTGCAAAAAATGGAATTATTGACCTTTGCTAGTTTTTTAAGTTCAACAAGCCTCACCTATCTTTCAATGGCTCTGTCGCATTGGATTACAGGGTTATTCGTGAAAGAAGAAATTGCAAGATTGATTGCGATCGCAAATCTTCTCCTAGCGATCACTTTTGGATGCATCTGGATATTGATAAGTAGGTAGATCATGGTTCCAAAAGATGATCCATTGCTTCACGAGGCGCGATCGCAGTTCCCAAATCTAAACTGGAAATGCGATGGGAATACCTGCACCGCCACCATCCCCACAATACGAGGTGGTGACATTCCTCTTGAAATTGTGGTTTCCTATAATCCCCAAAGACTTGCCCACGATGCTTTGGTCAGCATTGATGGCATTGAATTGTTTCTGAGCAGTAAACGCCCTAGAACAACTGCCACACAAGCTTTATCAGAGGTGCGATCGTTTCTCCAGGGCTTCGCCGGGATGATCGTTGGTGCAATCACCCAGTAATATTTTTTCGCAATTCTCGGCTTCTTCTGCTGAAGTGCGATCTTGCTTCAGTACGCCATTTTTCTCCCAAGAAAGTCATAAAACACGGTTGCCAAAATCAATAATTGAATACATACTTGATTTAGCAGTTTTAGGGCAAACAGATGGGTGCAAAGAAAGATAGGTCACAGCATTGCGATCGCCGTACTATTACGGTTCCGCCAGACCTGAGCCAGTCTTATGATAAATGGCTTCAGGCCAATGGAATGAAATTCTCAACACGCCTTCAGCAGCTTATGCAGCTTGATATGCAGGTAGATCTGGGAAACGTCTATGAATAGCGATCGCAATGCTGTTATTGATGCCATTCTTCAGCATTTTCGGGCGATTCGTGAATTACCGAATATTGCAATGCAGTCTGAGGCTTTATTGAATCTGGCGAGAGCACTTGATTACCCAATGGACAATCTGTTCTGGCTTTACAGCCTTTATACAGATGCCAGTCAGGGGTTAAAAGGGACGCCTGTTCTTGGGAGAGGAGGCGATCGGAAGACAACCGGATAAATAAAAAGTAGCCCCAAGAAAGATGGCTGATTATCTCTTGGGGCTACTTTTTCTGAAAAATAAACGTACTAATTCTAAGGAGTATATCACAGAATGCCTTATTCATGGTTTCGTTTTCACCACAATCTTTTTGACAGCAATACTCATTTCAAAAGATTAAGCAAAGCAGAAAAATGTGACTATATTCACTTGTATCACCTGGCAAGTCATTCTGAAAAACGTGATGGGGAAATCAAGCTTGACGACGAAAGTCTTGCTTTTGAGCTTGATCTTGAAACGGAGGATTGGCTTACATTCAAAGCAAAGCTAAGAGCAAAAGGTTTTATTGAATATCTGAATGGAGGTATCAAAATAAACTCTTGGGAAAGAGACCAGTACGTTTCTGACTCAAGCACCGAGAGGGTTAGAGCCCATAGACAAAGAAAAAAGGATGCAACATGTAACGGCGATGAAACGTTTCATGTTGTTTCAATGAAACAACATGAAACGCCCCCAGATCAGAAACAGATCCAGAAAACAGATCCAGAAACAGATCCTGGTCTAGAGAGAGATTCTTTTGTTGACGCACGCGAGGGAAACGGCCAAGATTCTCTCCCTCCCCCTCACAAAAAACAGGAAAATGACAACCAAGTCTTGCTTTCAGTGGCTTTTGGGACGGTCGAGCGCACCCCTTGGTTGAAAAACGGAGATCCAAACTCGATCGACGACGGATTCGTTAAATTCATCCAGGGCAGTCTAGAAGGGCGAGGGGCGTACGAAAACCGTAAGCCTAGTGTTGCAGACGCGAAAGGGTATATACGCGCCTTCACGGCCAAAATAAGAGGCTCTGAAGAAAGGCGGCATTTATACCTACGCATTACAGACTTGTGGCAAGAGTTCTGTGCTGAAGGCGAATCGCCTTCAGCAATTGAGAAGGCAGTGGTTCAAGAGATGAAGCGATTGAAGCTTAATGCCGTGTTGCCGCAATCGTTTCAAGAGCGGTTTGGGGTTCTGATGTGTCGAGACCTGACAACGGAACAACTCAAGGAATATTTAACTTGGTTAAAAGCTCAATCGGTTCAAGGTTTTGTATGTCAAAATTAAAAAATTTAGTTCATACATCTTCCTTGATTAAAGATGTATTGAACTTGCCAGAATCATGGTCTCTTTGTGCTTGCAATGGGAATAAAGTTCCGATTGGGAATGAATGGGAAAAAACGCCATTAACTTCAGGTGATTTTGTTAATGCTAAGAAATCAGGAATATTTGAAAAACTAACAATTCGTCCTGATACAAAACCGGAATTTAACCCGCCTTTTGAGTGGTGCAAATCGATTGGAGTTCATTGCGGTGTGCCGTCTGGTGGATTATTGTTTCTTGATCATGATGGCTTAAGCTGCGATCGCTTTATTGAGGAAATTAGTGGGGTTTCACTAAAGGAGGCTCTACCTAAAACTCCTTTAGTGACAAGTGGAAGGAAAGGGCGATATCAGTTGGTCTATCAAGTGCCAGACATATTTTGGAGTCAGATTAAGACCACTAAAAAGAAAACTGGGGAAACTGGGGATGATGGTAAGCCAGAGATGCTCGAATTCCGTTGGACTGGAGCACAGTCTATTGTCTTAGGTGCCCATCCCATGACTAAAGGGTATGAGTGGCGTCATCATCCATCTGACGTGGCGATCGCTGAAGCGCCTTTGTGGATGATTGAGCAAATGCTAATTCCTGCGCGTGTTGAGCGCGAAATTATTGAGACTCCCACGGTTGCAGGCGCTATTCCTCTAACTGTTTGTTGTTCAGTAGAAATTCGCAATGCTCTTGAAGGGAAGCTAACAAAAGGGCGAAACGATACTGGATTTGATATAGCTTCTGAACTTTTGGGGGTGTCAAATTACCTTTGCTCAATCGGACAACCATTTGATGGAAACCCCGAAAGGATTTTTTTTGAATGGTGTTCTTTTGTTGGGCTTGACATAGATGTGCCAAAAGGTCAGCCAGAGGCTATTTGGAGAAGTGCATTCAAAAAAAATCCTGACCCAATACTCAGTCCTGAGTACATGGAGAACTGCATAAAAGGATGGTTCCAACGTCAAAACAGGGAGAGACAAAAAGCTGATACTACGACATCTTCTGAGGAGGAAATATCAAAAGAAAGCCTGATAGAAGGAGGAAACTCTGAAACTGAAAAGCTAAAATGTGAAGTTAAGATGCTTGCTCAAGAGGAAGATCCTTTTAAGCGAGTGTTTCTAGAAAATTCTCTCTCTAAAAACTATAAGGTTTCAGGCCGTAGACTAGATGACTTGACAGATGCCTTAATTCCTAAGCTTGAATCTGAGTTCACATACCTGGATAAGCTTGGAGCCAACGTATTTGCGCAGTTAGAGGCAAGGGCAAAATCTCCTACGGTGCCAGGATTAAGAACAGGGTTTCCATCTCTTGATGACTTGACAGATGGGTTAAATCCTGGAGACCTGATAGTTGTAGCAGCTCGCCCGTCTATGGGTAAAACAGCTTTTGTCCTTAATATCGCCAGAAAAGCAGCAGAGATTAATGATGTAGCTGTTTCTTTCTTCAGCCTAGAGATGAGTAAAGAACAATTGCATTACCGAATGATCTCGACTGAAAGTTCAGTCCCATCTGGTTCTCTACGTCGTGGAGAAATTTCGGGTAGGGAGTTTCAAAAAATTTCCTCTGCCATTGGCGTCTTGTCCGGTCTTCGGATTGGGATTGATGACGGTTGCTCTCTTACAATTGAGGATATTGAGCGGAAAATAGACAAATTCGCGCTTGAAAGTTCAAGCTTGGGATTGGTTATTATTGATTACCTTCAAATCATGGAAAGTGACTATGATAATCGAAATTTTGGAATTGCAAAAATCACACGTAGATTAAAGGCGATCGCCAAAAAATACAATATTCCGGTTGTTGTGCTTTCGCAATTGAGTAGAGCAGTTGAGCAACGAAACGATAAACGGCCAATGCTTTCTGATCTCAGAGATAGTGGAGGAATTGAGCAGGATGCAGATATTGTTGTGTTTCTTTACCGCGATGAATACTACAACCCTGATTCCATTGACAGGGGGACTTGTGAAGTGATCGTTGCAAAAAACAGAAATGGGCCGATAGGGACGGCTAAATTACTGTTTGAGCCAGAACTCGTAAAGTTCCATGATTCAAAAGCTTCGGCTACTCCCCTGAAACGTGTTTTGACGCAAAAAGTCTTTGATGAGGATGGATATGAATATGAAGACTGATTTTTCTCCAGAAGTAGGAGAATGCTTCTACTACGAAGAACTTTATTTGATAGTTGAAAGAAAAACAAAAAACTCTAATGGCGATCGCTTTCTGCATTCAAAAGGAGAGCGATATTTATTAGAGTCCTGCCAGCCTCCTATTCCGGATCATAACGATGTTATTGATGCATTGGAACTATTAAAAGCAGTAGACAACCCTGATGCAGCCAATGCAGTAGCTGAAGCATTGGCTGCTACTTTACCTCCAGAGTCTAGGAGAAAAGCATGGGCAATGCTTAACGAAAAAGGAAGAAAACAATTCTTGAAACTCAAGGAGGCATCTTAATGATTGCTCTTTATTCCAATTTTCTGTATGATAAAAGAATCATGCTCCTCGTGGAGGCCCACTACCAATGGGCGATTCCCAGGAGCGGTAACACCCTGGTTCTAGCAGGAGTCACAAAATAATGATAACAGAGTCTTTAGCTGTAGATGCATCTTGTGTTGGTAATCCGGGGATTGTCGAATACCAAGGTGTTTTTGTTGAGACTAAGAAGATTGCTTTTAGGCGTAGAGCAGGATTTGGTACTAACAATTTAGGAGAGTTTTTGGCGATCGTTCATGGGTTGGCTTATCTTTCTCAGAACAACCTTTCTATCCCTATTTATTCTGATTCGCAAACTGCAATTATTTGGGTAAACAAGAAGGCTTATGCTTCAACGTTAGATCCAGAATCAGGTGGTGAGATTTTGAGTCTGTGCGATCGCGCTGTGAAATGGCTGAGAAGCAATCGGCATGGGATTAAGGTTCTAAAATGGGAGACAAAACGATGGGGCGAAATCCCAGCAGATTTTGGGCGCAAAAAATGACCCCCATCCTCGCCACCCCCACGATCGCATTCACAATCCTCGTCACCCCCATCGGTTACACACGCACCACCCAAGCCTCGAAGTGGTGCGACAAGTACCAACGGTATCAAAACTATAAAGCGGACGCTGTGAACGCATTTCTAGCGCAGGTGCCAGGGAACTGGGGACATCCAAAGCCATTGACCACTGCGCAGGGGCAGGAAACTATTCTGGTGATTCGCATTTTCTTTAAGAATAGAGCGCACCCCGACCCTTCTAACGTTCTGAAGGCGATCGAGGATGCTTTATTCGTGAACGATAAATACTGCGTAGGAGCGGTGGAGCCGCCCTTGCACTACGATCAAATTAATCCTCGTGTGGAGGTAGAAATTTCATAATGGGTATTAAATTAACTCCAGAAGAGAAAATAAAAGCTATTTTCCCTTCTCTGAAGTGGGAAGTTCATGGACAAGAAGGAAAGATTCAGCGATTTACATCAAGAATATCTGTTCCCCCAGCCGCTAGCGATCGCCATGGATTTCCTATCATTGTTGATGTGGTGCTGTGCGATGAAATATCTATGGCATCAGTGACTATTGGTGATCTGTCGAGACTTCAGCTTTTTGCGACTTTATCATCTGGACTCTCTATTGATCAAGCCCTAGCCCAACTCAAGCAATGGTTTCAACAGATGGCTGAAGTATTTGCGGGGGTGGTGGGATGAACCGATCGCTTTTCCGGCTCGACAAAGACGGCACCCCCTGGACATACCATAGAGGTGCAGATACGATCGCAGTCTTCCAGGGGAAGGAAGGGGCAAATTACCGCGTTAGACTTCCCGGAGAAGGGAGTAAAACGGTAAAATGGGAAGAAATCTTAGACCCGGCAGATCCAATGGTGGGGGGAATTGAGCGATGGGCAACGCTGAAATCATAGTTTACGGAGTGGGGAAAGTATTGATGTTGGCGATCGCACTTCTTCTTACCATCGAAACAACCAATCTTGGCTTGGATTCAAGCATTGTGGTGCGATCGAGTTACGGGCAATGGCGACAAAATCAAATCAACAAGGATGCGTTATAACGATGGGCAACGAGGATACATCTCTGGACGATTATTGCGTCGAGATAGAAGCAATAAATTGTGTCTGGAGAAAAACAGTAGACCGCTCTGAGCCCCTGCGCGTCTTGCGTGCAGCAAAAATAGTGGTGATAATGGGAGTAACGATCGGCGTTATTGGATGGGCGATCGGACAAGCAGTTTTGATGACATTGAAGGACAGAAAATGATTTACTACTTAATCGACAAGGACAATAAATACTATACTGGCAAAGGCTTTGGCGCTTTCAGTAATGCTCAGCCATACACCAACCATCTCAAGGCGTTTTCTGCTCAGAAAAGAATTTCGCGGCACACGATGATGATTACTGGGTCTGATGATGGGACGGAGCCAGTAATGCGGTACAACTTGGATATTACTCCGACGGAGATGAGGGAGGTGAAGAGATCGCTCATCGAAAATGGAGTAGAAACAATGAGCGATCGAATTTTTGAACGGGAGTTGGCGTCGTGAGATCTTTTCCAAATGATTACGCAGGATGCGATCGAGCTGATTGCCCTCTCTCAAGCCAATGCTGGCGGTATGTGGGGGCAAAAGGAAGGAAGAGCGATCGGGCGGTGATGAATCTGTTTGAGCCTGAGAATTGCGAAAGTTTTTGGAGAATGGGTGATGCTCAGTGAAGTTCATCCTACCTTCTCAGCGATCGCGCTCTATACCCCTTCCCCTATGCCTGATGGGTTTGTTCCTGCTCCAGTTTTTCTTTCTGAAGTAGAGATCTATGCAGGGGGACGATGTTTTGCAATTACAGAAAATACAAGCAAAGCCCACGTCTTTCAAGCGTGGGATGTAGCGAGCAGCGCTTTTAAGCGCCTTCAACTTTCTTGTAGCATCATGCTATTATCCCACCATGAAAACCCTAAAGTTTAAGCTCTACAGCCATAAACGGAATAGACACCTGAAGCGAACAATCAACGCTGCTGGGGTGATCTATAACCATTGCATTGCCCTGCATAAACGGTACTACCGGATGTGGGGTCAGCATTTGAGCTGTGCTCAACTTCAGGCTCATATCGCCAAATTGCGGAAGCGAAATCCGTTTTGGCAACAGGTTGGTTCTCAAGCAGTACAGGATATCTGTCAACGCATTGAGAAGGCATACCAACTGTTCTTCAAACACCACAAAAAAGGAGTCAGACCCCCCAATTTCAAGAAGGTTAAGAAGTATAAATCATTCACTCTCAAGCAGGCTGGCTACAAGTTTCTCGGTGGCAATCGAGTCAAAATCGGCGAACGAGTGTATCAGTTTTGGAACTCTAGAGAGATAGAGGGAACCGTTAAAACCTTGACCATCAAACGCACGCCGTTGGGTGAGATGTTTTTGGTCATAGTCGTGGATGATGGTTCAGAACCAGCAATCAAATTCGAGACGGGTAAAACTGCTGGATTTGACTTTGGTCTGAAAACATTTCTCACTTGCTCCGAGGGCTTCAACATTGAAGCACCCTTATTTCTCACTCAATCGCTCAATGCCATTAAAAAAGCCAGCCAACAGCACTCCAAAAAGCAAAAGGGGTCAAACAACCGGGAACGTTCCCGGCTGAATCTGGCTCGCAAACATGAGGATGTGGCAAATCGTCGTCGGGATTGGTTCTGGAAGTTAGCGCATGATTTGACGGATAAATTTGATGTGCTGTGCTTTGAGACGTTGAATCTTAAAGGGATGAAGCGACTTTGGGGACGCAAAATGTCAGACCTGGCGCTGGGTGAGTTTCTTCAGATTCTCGAATGGGTTGCCCAGAAAAAGGATAAACGAGTCATCTTCATTGACCAATGGTATCCAAGTTCTAAAACGTGCTCCGGCTGTGGTCATGTGTTGGAATCCTTGCACCTCTCTGAGAGACGCTGGCGTTGTCCGTCGTGTCAGTCCGAGAATGACCGCGATGAGAACGCTGCGGTGAATATCAAAAGGGTTGGGGTCTCAACCCGAGGATTAGGGGATGTCAGACAGGCTTTGCCTGCAATCCCTGCTTGAGTCCTGAATCCCACGTGCTTTTAGCCGTGGGAGTGGATCAAAACAGAAGGAGGATCTCAATGGATGGAGTCGTTGTTGTTTTGCAACAGCAGAACAGAAGGCGAATTATTCCATAGTTTCACGATTTTATGCACATACGATCCTTCAACGGCACGCCCGTATGCTCTGGAAGTTGACGATAATTGTCGAACTTGTGAGCAAGCACAGCGATACCTTCTTGCCCCTCATAGAAAAACCTTGATGTTTGGAAACCCAGCGGCTTCAGCCCTGGGAGGAAAAACGAGCTAGCGGCTTTAGCCGCAGTCATCCATATTGTACTTGGATGAGTTATGCTATATCCATGAGCCAAATAATATCTGTGTCCTGCAAGCTTCAAGTCCCTGTAAAGGTGCGTCAAGAAATTGACGAAACCTTGCAGCGCTTTGCTGACGGGTGCAATCAGATATTGGAGGTTTCTCAGCGAGAGAAGATTAAGAACACGACCAAGTTGCACCATGCCACCTATTACGATGTCCGAGCCAAAACAGGCTTGAAGGCAAACCATGTGTGCCAGGCGATTCGTCGGGTAGTGGGTGCGGTTACAGCGCAGAAACAGATCCACAAATTTAAGCCGACTTCGATGTCTCTGGACGTAAGGACGTTCAGTTACGACGAAGTTAAGCAGGTTGTGGGTGTGACGCTGCTGAATGGTCGGGTTAAATTGCCTCTCTCCATTGGGAACTACCAGTTGGCTTTGTTGAAAGGTCAGACCCCTACGAGTGCTGTATTGTGTAAGCGCCGGAATGGTGCCTACTACATTCAGATACAGGTAGAGGTGCCGACTCAGCCTCCCAATCAAACACCTAGGGTTTTGGGTGTTGATGTAGGACAAAAAGACATTGCCCATACCAGTACAGGAAAAGCCTGGTCGGGGGAACAGGTTCAGAAAGTGCGCAATCACTTTCAAAAAGTCAGGTCTAGCGTTCAATCCAAATGCACCAGGGGAGCAAAGAAGCTCCTCAAAAGGCTCTCTGGGAGAGAACGAAGATTCCAAACAAACATCAACCACACCATCAGTCGTCAACTGGTCAATGAAGCGCAGCGTATTGATGCATCTATTGCGTTTGAGGATCTGACTGGGATTCGGAATCGAACCAAGGTCAGAAAAACTCAGCGCAGGCAGCATCACAGTTGGGCTTTTTACCAGTTGCGCCAATTCACCGCGTACAAAGCCCTGATTGCAGGTGTGCAGGTGTTGTTGATCGATCCGCGCTACACGTCGCAGACCTGCCATAAGTGTCTGCACATCCATCCCGAACAGGGGAAATCCTATCGGAATGGAAAGCAGTATGTTTGTGGACATTGTGGTTGGCATGGTGATTCTGATTTCAACGCGGCTAATGTGATTAGCCTTCTAGGGGTATCTTTAAGCGTGCCCGAAAGTAACTGGATGTCTTGTATTTTGCAAGGTGTCTAAGAGTGCTAAATCCCC
>JBOFKH010000133.1:0-1351 GCA_051657225.1 Alphaproteobacteria bacterium | reverse complement strand
CCGGCGAAGGTGGATCCCCATGAAGTGTTGGTAGTGACAGGGATGGCGCTGGCCTTAACCCTCCTTGCGACCCTTTATCCAGCGTGGCGTGCTGCGCGCATTCATCCTACGGAGGCGCTTCGTTATGAATAAGTCTCTTTTTTCCATGGAAGCTGTGCGGCACACCTATGTCCAAGGGGATCAAGCGGTAGATGTCTTGAAAGACATCACCTTTTCTCTCAAGCCTGGAGAAGTGGTTGGTTTGATGGGGCCATCTGGCGCTGGGAAATCGACTCTTTTGCACCTGGCAGGACTTTTAGAACCACCCACCCAGGGAAACATATTGATTCAAGGGGTTGCTTGCAAAAAACTTTCCGATGGGGAGCGAACGCGATTACGCCGAGAAACCTTAGGGTTTGTCTATCAATTTCATCATCTGCTTCCTGAATTTAATGCAGAGGAAAACATCATTTTGCCTCAGTTGATGGCGGGAGCTTCTTTTAAACAAGCCAAGGCTAGAGCCCGAGATTTGCTGGAGCAAGTAGGCGTTTTACACCGGGCGACGCACCGACCAGCTCAGCTTTCTGGGGGTGAGCAGCAGCGGGTGGCCATCGCACGAGCCCTCGCGAACAACCCCTGTCTTTTGCTGGCAGATGAGCCAACAGGGAACTTAGATGAAAAAACAGGAGACTACGTTTTTGAGGTGCTGGCTGCTCTTGCGAAGAAGGCTCAGTTCACCGCGCTCATCGCTACCCATAACCTCACCCTTGCGCGTCGGATGGACAGAATCCTAAGCCTCCACGAGGGGAAGCTTTGCGAAGGAATTAATTTTTAGCGGTCTTTTTAACTTGATGACCCTTGGGGAGGTGCGTCTGGAAGGTAGTAAGGCACTTTAACGATAGCTCGGGCCTCTCCTTGTAGTATTTCAAAAGCCCCCAAAGCCTTTTCAATGTTCCGTGCGGTGTGATTGTGCAACAGCCATTCTTGCCAGGCTTTGTTCAAAACGAATTCAGGGAGGATAAGCACAGCTGGGTGATTATATTTGCGATCAACGCTGTGGACAAAATCAACCACAGGTTGAATGATGGAACGGTAAGGAGAGTAAATGATTTCGATGTGAATTCCCCAGTTGAGGGCTTGAATTTGTTTGGAGGTTTCTTCGATTTTTTGGGCTGGATTGTCAATATCAATGATAAGGGCTGTCACATTTGAGGACAATTCCCGGGCGAGGGTAAGTGCCTCAAGGGCGCCTAAATGAAAACGCGCAATGGGCACAATGACGGCACGCTTAGGAGATTTTGTGAAATTTTTAGTATATTTTTTGAAATCCATCCCGGGGCTCAGGCTCAAAAATTTATCAATGCGCTTATAA
>JBOFKH010000132.1:0-1047 GCA_051657225.1 Alphaproteobacteria bacterium | reverse complement strand
GATCCTGGACATCCCGAATATCGCCGCGACAACGATTTCGCGGCTATGTCTCAAAATTTTGAGAAACTAAAAGTTCAAGGGGCAGACCTTCCTGAGTACGAGAAATTTTTAGGATTTCTCCGTGACTTCAAACGTGAATTAACTTCTTTCTATGAGACTGGGGCATTAAAAGAAGGAACGATTCCTCAAAAGCTTAAAGAGACTGCTGAAAGAGGGAAAGAGTTCTTCAAGTTTAGGGAGGGAACGTATCAACCTAAGTTTTCTCCAGGGTTTCAAGTTATCAATTCTCAAGAAGAACTAAAACCCCGCTCTTTTCAGAAAGAGTTGCCAAAATTCCAGATTATTCAAGATCAAAAGTTAGAGAATGCTTTTGATGAAAAACTATTCTATGAATTCCAAGCTATAGATAATGCTGCTGAAAATGCAAAAGGCAAAATCACTAAATACATCCAAGCGACTTTAGTTGACCAATCGTCAATAACACCGATTACCTACAACACGGCTAAATTTGAAACGCAGGCAGGGCAGTCTTTACGGCAAAAAACTTACGACACTCAATTTCAAAATAAAGTTTTCACTGAAGATCGCGATCGCCCCATCTCCCCATCATCTGTTGTGGGGGCAAACCCACTCTTAGAAAATTTTCAAAAGTTTGGCCGATATTTATCGTCTGAAGTCTTCCGCAATTTTCAACAGATGATTTTCTAGGTTGATATTGCTGGAAAGACTTATGAATTTGCAACTCCTAGCGTCAACGAATTTAGAGCAACGATTCGGAATACAAACACTCAGCTTCAATCTGTAAATAATCAACTGCGCTCAATGTTTTCTCAAGCGCAACAACTTGAGCGAGCAATGGCTGGCAATTTACCAGACCTTTACAGGCAAACCATTTCATCTAGTGCAGGTGAATCGTTTGAGTTGGCTGGTGGATTTGCAAAGTCGCAACTACAACTACTCAATCGAAACGTAACACTACAACTTCAAGAGCTTTACACAAGAATTGAAGGTGGATTTGAGAACGCAGCGGCTAATAGTGGACGATAT
>JBOFKH010000131.1:0-3581 GCA_051657225.1 Alphaproteobacteria bacterium | reverse complement strand
AGGGCTTGTCATGGGTATCATGATCCTTCCCTATATCCTGTCGTTGTGTGACGATATCTTAAGGTCAATCCCTAAAAATTTGCGAGAAGGTGCGCTGGCCTTGGGTTCCACACCTTCCGAAACCATCTATACCGTTGTGTTACCCGCAGCGTTCCCTGGCATCATGGCATCTTTTTTATTGGGAATCTCAAGAGCCATTGGCGAAACCATGCTGGTGGTGATGGCAGCTGGCATGACCGCACACCTTACGGTAAACCCCTTCAAATCTGTAACGACTGTGACTGTCCAAATCGTCACCCTGTTAACAGGTGACCAAGAACCCAACAGCCCCCAAACGTTGGCTGCTTTTGCCCTTGGCCTTTTGCTTTTCTTGATGACCCTTTCCTTAAACATCGTCGCCCTTCGAACGGTACGAAAATATCGCAAAGCTTCAAGCTGAGGTTGATGGAAAGATAGATCTGTTAGATGGTCCAATCTGGACGAGCTTTTCTTATCTGTTCTCTAACCTCTTTGCTAACAACACCATTAAGATGAACCTTAGCATCTCCTTTATCTTTGAGCGCGCTAAAAAGTGCCAGAGCGCCTACATCACCTGCAGTACAGTGTGATATAGCAATAAGTTTAAATTTTTTAAGGTTTTGAATAGCTTCTGCGAGCGCAACGACACCCCCATCTTTGATAGAAGTACCCTTTAAATCAAGGTTTTCAAGGTTTTCAAGGTTTGGGAGGACTTTCGCGAGCTCAAGAAAACCAGGATCCCCGATTTCGTTAAAACTTAAATCAAGCGTTTGAAGCGATACCGGAAGTTTGGGAGCAAGCACTTTCATTGCTTCATCAGTGAGGTTTGAGCTCTTTAAATTAAAGATTTTCAAATTTGTCATTTGCGGCAGAAATTTAAGAAAAAATTTTACGTTATTAGGAACAACGTCGTAAGGAAAGTCTTCAAAACAGAGTTTTTGAATATTATTTAAATTCTCAAGTAGCTTGGCATTTGCGACAGAGAGAGGAATTGGCTTTTTGATGGTTAATTCTTTAATGAGAGGAGTCGCTTTTTTGAAAAGCGTCGTGCAGGTCATTCGCAGATTTTCTTGATCCAATGGATCTAAAAATTTCAAAATTTCTTTGACCAGATCTTTTGTAAGCGTTTCCAGAGGTGTTTCCTCTTTTGTTAAAGGAACCAATGAGGGAGTATCTTTTTCTAAATCTCTAGGATATCCGCCCATAGATTTTTTCCCAGCTTGCAAACTTTGCGAATTTGTCAAAAAACAGCAAGAAAGGACAATGATAAATGGCTTTTGTTCCATCAATCGTCCTGTAGAATTTAAAATTTTTCTGGTCACCTAACAGTACTTTTCTCAAAAAAATAAATTTAATCAATTAAATAAATGTAACACGCTTTATATTGCACAAAAGTTAATTTTTGTCTATTTAGAAATTTAATAGACTGAACACCTAAGGCCTTCGCGATGCGGTTAAAACTTACCGGGTGCTTGACTTCCCCTTGCTTCTCCTGCACGCTCTAATTTATTAATTTATTTTTAAAAAATGAGGTACAATTTCACAGTGATCCTGGCCCTTGCTTCCGCTTCTGAACGCCGATTTGAGCTGCTGAAAGCCATCGGAATTCCCCCCGAAACCATTCAAGTGATTCCAGCAGATATTGATGAGACACCTTTAAAACAGGAAAAACCTGAGGCATACGTCCAGCGCCTGGCCCTTGAAAAAGCAAAAGCTATAGCAACGCAACACCCAAGTGTTTACGTTTTGGCTGCAGACACAACGGTTGCGGTGGGACGACGGCTGTTACACAAAGCCGCAGACGCAACAGAAGCACGCCAACACATGACATTGCTCTCAGGGCGACGCCACCGGGTTTATACAGGCGTTTGCCTCATCCCTCCAAGACAAACACCCAAACTTCGCCTGGGCAAAACCCATGTAAAATTCAAACGCCTCAGCCAGCTTGAACTGGAAGCCTACATTGAAAGCAAAGAATGGCAAGGTGTTTGCGTTTATCGTTCCCAAGGGCGCGCTGCTTGTTTAATCCAATCCATGCAAGGAACCCCCTCCAACGTGATGGGATTGCCTTTATATGAAGTGAGCCAGCTTTTGCAGGGAAGCGGATATCCCCTCTTCCAAGGGTCTTAATCATAGATAGAAGCATCGGAGATGTACGCTTCCATGGAAAACAAACTATTTTCTCCAGTTGAATCTCCTTTTGGTCAGTGGGTTACCTGGGAAAGATCACCCCAGCGGGTGGCATATTTAGATGGCGTAACCCAAATGGACTCCCAAGTTCAACGCATTGTAGAAGGCGAAGCTTCAGAACAAATTTGGCTTTTAGAACACGACGACGTTTACACCATTGGAAGCAGTGGAAAATCTGAAGATATCTTGGCGGTCACCCCTATTCCCATTTGCGAAACCGGACGTGGGGGACAAGTTACCTATCATGGCCCCGGCCAACGGATTGGATATGTGTTGTTAAACCTGAGACAGCGTAAAATGGACCCTCGAACTTACGTACAAACCCTTGAGGCTTGGGTTCGTGAAGCCCTCAAAGAGCTGGGGATTGAGACAGAGGTTCGAGAAGACCGTATAGGGTTATGGGTTAGCAAAGGAGCCTATGGCTTAGCGCAAGAATCAAAGCTGGTCGCTATCGGGATTCGTATTCGCAAAGGCATCACCCTCCATGGATTCGCCATCAATGTTCATCCAAATTTAGAACATTTCCAGCACATCATCCCCTGTGGGCTTACCACCTATGGCGTAACATCATGCCAAGCCCTTGGGTTTTCTTTTTCCCTAGAAGAAGTGGATGCCAGCCTCTACAAAACGTTTTCACGATTTTTCTAACAACGGCTTTAAACGCTCAACCATTTGGTCAGGGGCTGTTTCATGGGGAAAATGAAGCACATAGTTACCTTCTGGATCCATCAGGTAGATGAAAGAAGAGTGGTCGATAAGGTACTCTGTTGTTCCCTCTGGCTTGACTGGCTGCGCATAGACACGGTAGGCCTGAATAGCTTGCTGAACGTCTTGCTTAGAACCTGTCAACATCACAAAGCCAGGATGAAACAGCGAGTGATAGAGCTTTAAGCTTTCCTGGGTGTCTCGCTCAGGGTCAACGGTAATAAAAATGGGTTGGATCTGCTCTCCAAGGGGCCCGAGTTGCCTGAGCGCATCGCTCATGGATTGAAGCCCCGTCGGACAAATATCAGGGCAAAAAGTATAGCCAAAATAGACCCACATCCATTTGCCTTTAAAATCTTCGTTTGTGCGGGTGTTGCCCTGGGAATCTTGAAGAGAAAAAGGCCCCCCGATGAGAGACGTTCCTGAGGTTACCTGATGCATTTCATCTGATTTTGGCTGTGGATGCAACGCTTGATAAATGCCCAATCCGCCAAAAACAACTAAAATAAGGAGAAAAACAACTGTAAAGGGACGAAGACGAGATGGGGCAGAACCCTTGGATCTTTTTTTTGCAGACATTAGTTCCACCAAAGACTGGTGGGCGCTGAAGGATTCGAACCTTCGACCCGCTGATTAAGAGTCAGCTGCTCTACCACCTGAGCTAAGCG
>JBOFKH010000130.1:0-1787 GCA_051657225.1 Alphaproteobacteria bacterium | reverse complement strand
AAATCTTTAACCCTAAAAAACACTTTTCGTTCAGTTCGTTGTTTTTTAAAGTTTTTTACGACTGTATATTATTGATAACACAAAAAAGATCAAAACGTCAACATTTTTACTAATTTTTAATAGAAAACTTCAGCTTCTCCATCTCAAGAGCGTAGTTATTTCGTTAAGATTACGAAATCCCCTCTCAGTTGAATTCGCTCAAGACGTTTTTTAAAAAATAGGGAAATCGCCACGGTCTTTTAACAACTAAATCAAACCGCACAACGTCTGTCGCCCATTTTGGAAAAGAAGCAGCCACAAATGATGCTGATCGCAGCAATCGAGCACGTTGTCGAAAACGAAGTGCCTCAATGCCTTCTTCTAAGCTTGATCTAGCCTTCACTTCAACCAAGAGAAGCATCCCTTTTTTTCCGGCAATTAAGTCAACTTCTCCAGCTGGCGTTCGAAAACGGTGCGCCAAAATGCAATACCCTTTTAAGACTAAAATCCAGCGAACCCAATTTTCTGCAGATAGCCCCTTATAATAGCTTTTTTGTAGTTTATTCTTTCGATGCTGGAGCCATTTTGAGAAAAACAAATTCAAAAAATTCAGCACGCTAAACATCTTATTTTTTTCAACTCTCGTTCAGGGGTGAATTTTTTATCTTCATGTCCTATGGCAGATGCATTTATTCGCCCCTTCATTGCTCTTAAGCAACCTTTTTTGAAGCGTGTATGTTATCATCTTCAAAAAATTGACGTGTTTCCTCTTCGAGAGAAGGTTTATCCAATTTTTCAAAAAACAAGACTCCCCAAAAATAGACAAGCGTCACGGGAAGCATCACGATAACCAAGCCAAAATGTCCCATAAATTCCGTAAGATAAACCATTCCAAAAGACATGATTACATACATGAGGGCCCGGGCTAAAGCATAGGTAAAACTAACGGAAAAAATGCGTTTTAAGACAGGGAAGTGCTTGTAAAAAATAGCATCTCCAGGGGTTCCGCCCGGTCCAAATACGAGCACAACTGTTTGAATAGCCAGCAAGTGCCAGGGAGCCGACATCTGTTCGAGTAAAAACGGCAAAGTAAGCAAAAAAGGCACAAAAATGAACCAAGCAAATTTTACAATCTTTAGTGGATAGATTTTATAGCTGAGCTGAGCAAAGACAATATTTCCGATAACAGCTGTGATAGAAGCAAAAAAATTGTGCTGAATCACTTGATCTGCTGTGTATCCAAAAGAAGACTGCAGAACGTTTGAGGCATATACATAAGCAAAGTAAATACAAGGAGGCCACGCGCAAAAAATAAGAAAGAGGGAAAGCCCCGTTTTTTTGTTGATTTCTTCTGGGATTGCTGAAACTTCTTGAGTTTTTTTGGCCTCTATAAATTCTGGGGTTTCACGAAGGCGCGTTCTCGCAACAGAACCAAAAAGTGCAATGCTCACACCAATCCAAAAAACAACTCGCCAGTTCGCTGAATAGGTTGTGACAAAAGCTGCTGCGGCAAGGGCCATCATGGAACCAACTGTAGAAGAAACAGCGATCCAAGCGACAAGTGGGTATCGAACAGGCGGCTTTGAAATTTCTGTTAAGTAAATTTCGGCTGTTATGATTTCACCTAGAGACGATATCCCTTGAATCATGCGGCAAAGCGTTACCCCTAGAGCTGCAGCAACGCCAATCTCAGCATAGGTAGGCAAAGTTGCCATGATAACGCAAGAAATTCCCATCATAAGGCTTGTTAAAATAACTGTGTGTTTTCTGCCGAAACGATCTCCGATATAACCGAAAAGCACGGCTCC
>JBOFKH010000129.1:0-1295 GCA_051657225.1 Alphaproteobacteria bacterium | reverse complement strand
TGACGTTTCGGTGTTCGTCGATGTACGTACAGGAAGACAGTTTTGTCATCAAGCTTTTGTCGAGATTTCGGTCGGGAAGGTATTCGATGTCCTCCACGCAGGCAGAACTGATTTTAAACGTTGCGCAGCCGATGAGTTTCTGCAACGCGGAGTTTCTTCGCTTAGCGTATTCTGCGTCCACCAGCATGCCAAAGCGTTCTTCGAACACAAGTTCCCTCATGGCATGATCTCCAGTCTGTCCGATAAAGGCCGCCGCCATACCTCGCAACTTCATGTATTGCAGCTTTTCTAGGAGTCTGTCGGGCATAAGGAAAATGGATAGGAGATCAGGAAAGCATTCAAGACCTTTTCAGAAAAAAGTGAACGCAGTTTTCTTTTATAGATTTTTTACACGCTATTGATGCCCCCATTTCGCACTTGAACGATCCGGTTTTGAATTTATGTAGAAAGTGTGGAAGGCAAGCCTTCACTATAAATACGTTCCTCTAAACCCATCCAACGAAGCAGTTTCAAGCCATCTTCATCGTTGTTTTTAGGTAAAATCAATTCTCCGCCATATTCCAACACTGTAAGTAAGCTCAAAAAATCCAGGATCGTCTTTGCTGATGGGCGTGGCGCTTTCTGCCCTCCAACCTTTAACGTCTCTCCACTCTTAGCCATCCCGCTGTGAACTCGGTATTCAAGGTACTTCGCAAGCAACAACACCATTAAGAAGATGTACCCCAGCGCTTCTACCCTGTTCGCTTTCTTTATGTACACCGGCCCCAGGTACTGGGGTTGCTTGATAAAGAAAAAACCTCGCTCCACCTTGTCCTGGTTCTTGTAGTACTCCAAAATTTCTTGCGATGAATGCTCCTGTTCAAGGTTATGGATCAGCACAAACGTTGCCGCTTCTCGCAGCTTTTTCTCTACAAAAGAAGCCTCAACTTCCTCTACCACAACCTCGGCCTGCCAGAAATTTCGCACGGTGGCAAGTGCCCCCGCCTTCGGGCGTCCACGCCCTTCGTAGCTCTTAACCTCTTGACTACTGAGCCGACAATCACAGATGAATCCTTCTGCCTGTACCCTCTCCTGCAGCTTTTTACCTGCTGCAGCTGCATCCGCTTCACAGGCAAATTCTGTCTTTGCAAGCTGACCAGCCTGTTTTTCCAAGGAGCTGCGCGTCCGCTCAAAGGCTCTCTCTATCACCTTTGCTTTGCGTTCTTCAAGGCTTGTTGAATGCACAACTAAAAAACCAAAATTTCGCTCTCCTAATTTGCGTATGGTGCTCCAAACCTTGTACTGTGCAGCGTTTT
>JBOFKH010000128.1:0-4876 GCA_051657225.1 Alphaproteobacteria bacterium | reverse complement strand
CATCCTGGATTTTGTCCTAAAGATCTTATCTCTCAGCATCCCAAAAAGGGGAAGAAAGAAGTCCCCACCCCCTTTGCGAGAGAGATGTTTAAAATTTTTGCCCCTGTTACAAAGCTCCTGGGGTGTCTTCCTCCAATTTACGTTTACTCCTAACAGCCTGTCCCTCTTGTATTTGTTTTGCAGCTTCTGGTTTTGGGGCCCATGTAGCTTCTGGTTTCGGAACCCATGCTTCAAAAAGGGGTTGGTAAAGCGTTTTTTCCCCAACCTCATATTGCTTCGCGATCACTGCCAAATAAGGGCCTTGAACATAGATTTTTTGAGCGCCTCTAAAACGATCTTGTTCTGGCAGAAGTACTGTGTCAGAAGGGATTCCAATACCTTTGGCTGAGATTTGGAAATAGGCTGATTTCGAAGATTCTTCGGACGCCACCTCTTGAAAAGGGATATCCAGTTCTTTGGCTAGCATTTTCACGTCTAAGGTTGAAGCTACCTCACACTTTGGGAGTGCAAGTTTAATTCATTCTGCGTCCCCGAGATTTTCGAACCAATTTTGCCCAAAAGCAGGAAGCTCTGAAACATCTTTTGGAAAGTATTCTAGTGTTTTCAAGATAAAAATAATATTTGGAGGAGAATTTTGACCCAATTTAAATAAAAAAGTTTTGCTTGTTTCGTCTTGCTTCCACCGAAGCATTTGCATTCCAATAAGATAATTTATCAACAATGCGTGTTTACTGGGTGAAAAAAAATGAGCCTCTGTTTCTGGAAAATCCATATGCCATTTGTGTTGCGTGAGATTTTCAGCGCTTTTTACAAAATCTGTCATATCGATGTGAAGATTTTTAGAAAATAAATTTGTCATATAGGCGACATCTAGAGTCATATTTTCGGTGATGCCATTTGCTTCAACAGCTTTAGAGAGAATGTTATGCGTTGCATCTTCTATTGCTTTTACGGTTTCTTCGAAAGAAGGTACGGCAAAAGCTGTAGCAAGAGAGAATGCAAGAGAGAGGTGTGTTGCTATTGATTTCATAGGAAAACTCATATGTTAAAATGCATATTGGAACGACTATATCTAAAAATAATCAAAAAGACAATTTTTTTTGCATTTTTCTAAAAGTCTCTCTTGCGGGAGAGATGTTTGAAATTTTCGTCAGGTTCATGCGTACAGGGGAGACGAAATTTTTTTATGAAGAATCCCCTCTTCCCGTTAAAAGCTTAACTATGCTAGGGTGAACGCAGGTTGCTGTTTTAGAAAATTCACCAAAGGTATTGCTTGATTATGACGTCCCGCACATTCACCACGCCCTATCCCCTCATCAATGTTATGTCTCAGGCGGCCTTCAAAGCAGGGCGCGGCCTAATTCGGGATTTTGGCGAGGTGGAACATTTGCAAATTTCCCGCAAAGGACCTGGGGACTTTGTTTCAAAAGCAGACCAAAGAGCTGAAAAAACCATCTATTTGGAGCTTTCCAAAGCGCGTCCTGAATATGCTTTTTTGATGGAAGAATCCGGCGAAATTGAAGGGGATTACTCCGATTCACCAACATGGATTGTGGATCCTCTGGATGGCACAACCAATTTTTTGCATGGGATCCCCCATTTCGCAGTTTCAATTGGGCTTCGCAAACAAGACGAGATTGTCGCGGGCGTCATTTATGACCCACTTCAAGATGAACTCTATTGGGCAGAAAAAGGCTCTGGTGCTTTTATGAATGACCGAAGGCTGCGGGTTTCTTCTAGAAAAACCCTTGCCGATGCCGTGATCGGAACAGGCCTGCCGTTTATTGGCCACCCGGTAGAAAAAGATGTACAGCTGCTCCAAGGGGTTTTGCCCCACGTGGCAGGGGTTCGCCAGTTAGGCTCTGCAGCATTGGATCTTGCCTATGTAGCATCTGGCCGTTTTGAAGGCTATTGGGAAAGTAACCTCGCCCCCTGGGATCTTGCGGCTGGGCTTATTTTAGTTAAAGAAGCAGGAGGATGGATCTCGGACTTTTCAGGAAAAAAAGAGATGAAATCTGTTTTAGAAAAAGGAGACGTCCTCGCATGCAATACAACTTTATTCCAACCTCTCCAAAATCTCCTGAAACCCTAACGAAGAGATAGCGGCATGCGGTGTCCTTTTTGCGCCTTTACGGATACAGTTGTGAAAGATTCCCGCCCGGGAGAAGACCATACGACGATTCGCAGAAGACGGTTCTGCCCCTCCTGCAGCTCTCGCTTTACAACCCTTGAGCGCGCCCACCTGCGAGACCTGATGGTTATGAAAAAAGAGGGCCGGTTAGAGGCCTTTGATCAGGAAAAATTGGTGCGTTCTTTACGTTTAGCGCTTCACAAAAGGCCCATTGACCATGAACGGATTGAGCGGGTTGTCACGGCCTTAATTCGCCAGCTTGAAACCTCAGGAGAAGCCGAGATTCCAACATCTTTAATTGGGGAAAAAGTGATGGAAGCCCTCTCAGGGCTTGATTCTGTGGGGTACGTGCGTTATGCTTCTATCTACCGAAATTTCCGTGAAGTGAAAGATTTTGAAGAGTTTATCGGCGAGATTCAAGAAGAAGAGCCAGATGCAGCTGTACCTTCCCGGCTTTGAGACCCTTTTAGGTAATACGAAAATTTAGGATTTTTAAATAAACCGGCCCCCCCCTCAGGAAGGCATAAGTCTTTTCGAAAGGTGTGCGCCCTCAAATTTTTTTAGGAAACAACAGTGTTTCGTTCCCTTATTTGGATTGTTTTTTGTATCTTTTTTTCTTCATTTGCAGAAAGTGCCGTGTTTGATAAAAGAGGAAATCCTTCCCCTGAGGTAAGAGAACTTTTCAGACTCTTAAAACTTGTTTTAGACGAGGAAGCTTCTTTAAAAACACTCAACGAAGCTGCCCAAAATGCTTTTTTGAGACCAGATGGTAGCGAGCGACTTTCTCAAAAAGCTGCCAGTTTTTTTGAAAAGCAGTATGGAGCGTTATCTAAAGAGGTTCGGGAAGCTATTCTAGAAAATTTTAAAAAAATGGGAGATCTGGATGCCAGATATCCTTCCTCCCCAGCGCCACATTACATCTTAATCCATGGCTCCACCGTTTCAGATATGCGAACGCGGATTCTGTTCTTAGCCTCTTTGTTAGAAGAAGGGAAAATAACCCTATCTGCCCATACAAAGCTCTTTTTTTTGCTTGGGGACCGAGAACTTTCTTCATCTGAAAAACTTGAATTTGCGGCGCCTGCTTCTGTTAAGCTGAAAAAAGGTTGGAAATTGCCGGAAAAGCTTCCTGAAAATGAGACAGACTTGGGAGAATTTTTGTGGAATCAGTGGTTGCTTCCAGAAGCGTTAGAAAATCTTTCGCCTCATTTTATTAAGGCTCCCAAAAAGGCTGAGCACACGCGTGCGCAAACGGAAGACTGTGTCGAGCTTTTTATCAAAGAAGCCTCTCCTTTTCCTGAAGAAGCTGTTTTTTTAGTCATCTCCAGCAATCCTTTTATTGAATATCAAAGAAAAATCACTGAATTGGCCTTTTGCCGCCAAGGCTTAGAAGGGTTTGTATTTGACGCAGCGGGGGATAAAGCCCCTTTAAACTCTGTGTCTCCAACCATTGCGATTGGCGTATTGATGGATAATTTAGCACGCACCCTTTACACAGAAGTTCAATGCTCAGAGCTTATCAAAAAAAGAAAAACTCTGGACTAAAAGGTTTCGAAAGAAGTCTAATAAATCAACGCATTCCCACCTGACGATAGCTCAAAGCCTCTGCCAGATGGGAGCGCTGGACGTAAGCTTGCTCCTCCAGATCTGCTAACGTGCGAGCCACCCGCAAAAGACGGTGATAAGACCTTGCAGAAACCCTAAGCTTTTCACAAGCTTGGGTGAAGAAAGCTTCCGTTTCTTTGGAAAGCCCCAAGGATAGCATCAACAAATTTAAAGACATGTGTGCGTTGAGAGAAAAAGCTCCACTTTCATCAGGTAGCAGCTTTTTAGACCGAGCTTCTTGAACCTCACGGGCTGCCAAAACACGCTTTTGAATCACCTCACTTCTTTCCCCGCTTGGCGCGTGGGCTTGCTGAAGCTCTTGGAGCTTAACCGCGGGAACATGGAGGATGAGGTCAAATCTGTCTAACAGAGGCCCTGAAAGTTTACTTTGGTAATCTTGTGCGCATAAAGGCGCTCTTCGGCAGGCTTTTTCAGCATCATCCAAATATCCGCAGCGACAAGGGTTCATCGCTGCAACCAATTGAAAGCAAGCGGGGTAGGTGACGTGATGATTAGCGCGAGCTACGGTGATTTTACCCATCTCCAAGGGTTGGCGCAAAGCCTCCAGGGATGACCTTGAGAATTCTGGCAACTCATCCAAAAATAAAACACCATTGTGTGCTAAAGAGATTTCGCCTGGCTTGGCCTTTAATCCCCCTCCCACCAAAGCAGGCATAGAAGCTGAGTGGTGAGGATCTCGAAAGGGGCGAAACCGGATTAGGCTCCCTTCCTGAAGCTGGCCTGCGAGGCTGTGGATCATGCTGGTTTCGAGAGCTTCCGCCGCGGAAAGGTTTGGAAGAATGCTGGGCAACCTTGCTGCAAGCATGGATTTTCCTGAACCCGGCGGGCCCACCATCAATAAATTATGACCTCCGGCTGCCGCAAGCTCTAGGGCGCGCTTTCCCCCTTCTTGCCCCTTCACGTGGGCGAGTTCTAGAGGATTTTTGACAGGCTCTTGCAGCTTTCCTTGGGGAGGAGATAAAACCTGAACCCCCTTAAAATGATTGAGGAGCGCCAACACATGATGGGGCGCAAGGATGTTCAAATCCCCCCCCCACGCGGCTTCTCCCCCAGACGCCCCCGGGCAAATCAGCCCCTTCCCCTGGGTTTTTGCATGAATGGCCGCAGATAAAGCGCCTG
>JBOFKH010000127.1:0-1290 GCA_051657225.1 Alphaproteobacteria bacterium | reverse complement strand
CGCTTTGATGTGCCTCAAAGGCTTGAGTCAGGATAGTTTTGCAGAAATTTACCCATTCCCCTTGGGCTTTTCGAGCTTCAGGCTCCAGCCCACCCAAGGCTTTGAGCCAAGCGCTTAAGGGGCTTTTCTTCCCAAAAACTTCCGCGCGTAAGGCGCCCAAGGCCTTCAAATCCTGGATCTGTTCAAGGGATGCAAGGATTTGCGCCTGATACTGTTCAATTTCCTGCTTCATCAGCTATATAGCTCGTCCTTTATCATTTTGCTACTCACGTTACTCGTCGCTCACCTAGACTTGACTAGGCATCGCTTCTCGCGCCTGGTGCAAAATAAAAATGACTTCGCTATACCTGCGCAACCTACCCTCAGAGCTTACTTTCAAACTAGAGAAAAGAGTTCCCTATCTATAGCAGCATTGTGACTGGTTTTTCAACAAAAGCTTTAAAAATTTGCAAGAATTGGGCGGCCACCGCGCCGTCCACCACCCGGTGATCCACGGAAAGGGTGACGGTCATCATCGTTGCTGGAACGATGGCATTTCCTCGCACGACGGGGCGCTGTTCCCCTGCTCCCACGGCTAAGATACAGGCCTGAGGTGGATTTAAAATGGCTGAGAATGACTGCACACCGTACATCCCCATGTTGGACAAGGTGAAAGTTCCGCCTTGAAATTCTTCAGGCTTCAGCTTTCCTTCGCGCGCGCGCGATGCCAAGATTTTCATCTCTTGGGAGAGGCGCAAGATACCCTTTGAGGCAGCATCTCGGATGACGGGCGTAATCAGGCCCCCCTCAATGGAAACCGCTACGGCAACATCCACCTGATCATAAAAATGAATGGCATCTTCTGCCCAGGCAGCATTCGCCTCTGGCAACTGCTTTAACGTCAAAGCACAGGCCCGGATTAAAATATCGTTCACTGAGATTTTAACGCCCTGGGCTTCTGTTTGGGAGTTGAGGCTTTTGCGTGCCTCCAACAGCGCATCCACCTCACAGTCAACCGAGACATAAAAATGAGGAATTAACTGTTTAGATTCTGTCAAACGCTTGGCCACTACCCGGCGTACCATGCTGATGGGCTGGGTGCTAGCTGCAGGTTCAAACCCTGAGAAAAAGCCTCCTGCTGGAATCTGGATAACAGATCTCGCGTTGCCGCGTCCCCCAGATGCCAAAGCCCCTTCCACATCCTGCTTGATAATGCGTCCATAGGGGCCTGATCCTTGGAGAGCTGCCAGCGAGATGTTGTGTTGGGAGGCGATGCGTTTGGCGAGAGGTGACGCTTTGACGCGGTCAGCT
>JBOFKH010000126.1:0-3733 GCA_051657225.1 Alphaproteobacteria bacterium | reverse complement strand
GGAGGCCGCAGTCCTACAGGTTCTGGGCACACCCGATCGCACTATTGCCTGGGTGGGTGTTGCTGGGGCGGGAAAAACCACCACCATTAATGAATTACTCAACCTGATTGATGGACGAGTAAAAGTGCGCGGGTTCGCCCCCGATGCCAGCGCCGCCAATAACCTTAAGAAAGAGACGGGCATCAAAACCACCACGATCGCATCATTACTCAGTGACTACCAATTACAGCGCAGTCTTAAGCCAGGAGAATTATTGATTGTGGACGAAGCAGGGAAATTATCGGCAGATGAGGGGTATCGGCTCATGAAACTCAGCAAAGACCATGATGTTCGCCTGCTCCTGGTGGGTGACCCCGAGCAATTATCCTCAGTGAATGCCGGTGCCCCATTCAAGGCAATGGTTGAGAATGGGATGAGTACTGTATATCTGAAAGATTTCTTACGCCAGAAAGACCCTACACTGAAGCGTGCAGTGCAGATGCTGTATCACGATCACGCGGTTGATTCTTTAAAGCTCCTGAATAGCCAAGGCTGCATCCAGGAGATAAAGAGTTTTGAGGATCGAATGCAGGCGATCGCCACCGACTGGTTAAAATCCGATCGACAAAATACCCGCATCGTCGCCGGCACCCATGGGGAACGCGATGCAATCACATCTATCCTGCGAGAGAGTCTTCGAGAGGAAGGACTAATCAGCAAAAAGGAATACTCCTTAAGGGTGATGCCAAGCAAAGATATGACCCAGGAGCAGATGCAGCACGCTCGATTCTATGAAGTGGGCGATGTGCTTGTTCCTAGCCTGAATCGTGCTGGGCTAAAGGCTTACAAGCAATACCATGTAGTGGGGATAGAAGGAGATCGAATTACCTTCCAGCAAGGAAAAATAATAAAGACGGTAGACTTTGATGCTCTCGAAAAATCTATCTCAGGGCGTATTTATCACCCGAAGGAAATGGGTATCTCGACAGGAGACCGACTGGTTTGGACACAAAATAATCACTCCATCGGCAGGGTCAACGGCAAAGAAGCTACAGTAATGGGGGTTGAAGGCAACCTGGTACACCTGCGTTTTGATGATGGGAAGCGGCAACACGTTGCACTCAACCAATTGAACCATTTAGACCACGCGCTTGTGAGGACGATTTACAGTAGCCAAGGAATGACCTGCGATCGCGTCTTGGTCAGTATGGGCATAGACCAGACCGTTTGCAAGGAGTCCATTCTAGTAGCCATGACTCGCGCCCGATGGGAGGCAAAATTCTACTGCCCTTCCAAGTCTACGCTGTATGATCGGGTAGAGCAATCAACCAGCCAGGTAAACATCCTGGAATGGCTAAAAGAACGGGGGTTCAAAGTGAAAGCACCACCTCCACCCCAGAATATTGAACTGCATCACTGGATTGAACGGATTGAGAAAAGCGCCATCCTGCCCAGTGTTGCAGCCCTGAACGTCGAATCGATCAAAGGAGATGAAGTTTTACGAAGATTGCTTGAGACGCGCCTGGGCAAAAAAGCAAATGTTATGAGCGGGAAGCTCCACACTGCACAGGTGAAGTATTGGGAGGAGAAATTTGCAGGCGTAGCCGAGGGTGGCGCATGGAATAGTGGTGGGATTGATGCGCGATCGCTACCTAGCCTAAACCCTGGCGATCGTCCCACTCTAAAGGCATGGGGTGAATTAAAGCCCGATAATCCTCGACTAAATGCCGAGAAAACACTCAAAAAGGGAGAGCCAGTATACCAGAAGTATGAAGCACCTTTGGATGAGCCTAAAGGCATATTTTTGCCGGAAGTACCCCCGGAGATTGCCGAAAAGATATTCCAGCGGTATGGAGTAAATCCCACCCCTAAAGAGCGTGCCAGTGGGTTCTGGCCATGTGTCTACTGGTACCCGCAGATCGACATTCAAATTACTGAGGGAAAGAAGAAAGGAGAGGCCAGTATCTCTCAGGGATTTTGCTGTATCCCCCTGCCCTCAATCTGGGGTGGATTCCGGTCGAAAGATGAGAACGGTGCATTACTGCCCCGTCGGGTTCTTCATGAAGAATTGGCAGTGTTTGCAACGCCTGGACGAAATGTCCTCCTGGCATTTGATAAAGACTCAAGCCAGAAGACCATGGAAACCGTGCGCGGGGCGGGGGTGGTATTGGGTGAACTGATGGCTGAAAAAGGCTGCACTCCAAAGGCCATCCCTTGGAAGACTGAGCAGGGGAAAGGGATTGATGACTTTATTGTGGCGCAGGGAGGGCGAGCTTGGGAAGTCCAGGTAAATAAAGCCTATCCCCTGGAATGGGACGGTGAGAAGCATTACCAGATGCAGTACCGCAAGACGAAGGCTGCGGTGGAGCGATCGAATGGGAAAGCCCCCACTCTAGAGAAATTGGATATTGCCATTGCTGTTTCAGTTCGCCCCGAGGATGCCCCGAAGATTATTGCTCATAGTCCAGCGCTGAAGGGATTGGGAGTGGATGAAAGGGTGCAGTATCTGGATGGGGTGATGGAACAGGCGATCGCACTGGCAGAGAAGGTGCAGAAAATGCAAGCACAAAAAAATACCCCCTCCCACGGAGTTAACCGCAGAAAGGGGTAGCGAGAGGAAAACTCAAAGCAACTGGATCAATGCATCTTTTGGAGTGTCAGCAGCATATTGATACTGAATTATCTTGAATTTAGAGTCACAAGATTGGCAAAAGAAGCATCCTGTAGACTGGAAACACTCCATCACTGAACAATATTGATCTGTTCCAGCATGTTTTGTATGACAAACCGGACACTCTTCATCAAAGTGAAAATGCACAACTTCCATGCACTCATCACAGTGAATTTCCTCATCAAAATCCACCCAAAAGGTTGTATTTCCCATGACTTTCACCCAAAATCCCTGTAAACAATCCCCCGGCTGAAGCACGGGGGCTTTAGTCTTCTTGCTAAGCCGCTTTTAAGGGGCAACTTAACGCGAAACTTTCGGGTTGGCTTACATTCAACCCCAACAAAGAAATCATCATCGAACCGTTAAAATCAGCATCGCCGTGCCACCCACAGTTCGTACAGCTAAACTTCTTCTCAGACCTCAAGCCGATATGCAGGCATTGATGACAAGTTTGGCTCGTATACGCTGGGTTGACTTTGACGACCTTTACCCCATCCCGAATTCCTTTGTATTCCAGGAAGGTTCGCAACTGATAGAACGCCCAGTTATTGGATCGTCTTCTCTCAGTCTTATTCCGAGGCTGCTGATTAGTGCGCTCTCGAATGCCAGTCAAGTCCTCAATGGCTACAGCAGCATTGAGCGCTTTAGCTTCGTTGATGATTTCTGCACTGATGCAATGATTGAGCCAAGTTTGAAAACGTCGCTCTCTGCCCGACAGCCGTTTCAACAATCGACGGATAGACCGCCTACTGCTTCTTGTGCCCTTCGATGCTTTCTCTTGAAGCGATGCTCTCAACTTAGCAAAATGGTCGCGTACAGACTGAATCTGTTTCCCAGACCAAGACTTTTCGGTACTGGTGTGAGCAATTTCACGACGACCAAAATCAACCCCGATTACTTTGTCGGATTGAGTGGGGTCAGGCGTTTCATTGTCCACTTGGATATGGATGTAATACCCCCCATCTTTATGTCTACAGAGTTGTGCCGATGACGGTTTCTTCCCTTTGAGCTTACCGAGTTGGTAATTAGCAGCACTGAACTTAATTCGTTCTCTGCCACCCAACAAAGTCAAACTAACAGTCA
>JBOFKH010000125.1:0-2413 GCA_051657225.1 Alphaproteobacteria bacterium | reverse complement strand
TTCATATAAACAAAATGCGAATCCAGAAAAAGATTTTTTTACCAATTACGTTGCTGAAATGTCTCAACAGCGTAATATTTTTCTTCCAAAAGAAAAGATCAACCAAAACCCTGGTTTCACTGTTTTTTCGGTTGCTGCTCACAACAGAGCCTCTTCCCAACAGTTTGATCAAGCAGCTTTCTTTTACGACATGCTAGAAAAATGGCGCCTTGTTTTTGTAGAAGCACAGAATCTGAGCGAGCTAATTTCTGTCATACCAGGCTCTGGGGTATTTTCATATTTTCCAAAAACTCAGCAGCCAGATCCTCAATATGTTGAAGCAAACGCAGCAGCCTTTGCTCTCGCTTATCTGGCATATCGGCCAAACAATTTGGCGGTTACCTTGCCTCGGGTGGGATCTGTTCTCGAAAGGCAAATTCAGTATTTTTTTGGTTATGTAAATAACAATCCTGATAAAAATGTTGCAAGAGCTAGGTTAGAGCAATTCATTGCGGCGCTTCCCGGTACAGCTCCTCAACCTGTAAAGTCCCCACAGCGTCATTGGCCCAAAGCTACGGAGCAAAATATCCGTGCCCACAGATCTGGTATTGAGGGGTATATCAATGACTGGAGTGCTGTAACTTTCCAACAGACGGAAGGACCTGCTCAAAAATCCGGAAGATCACCTTTTTGGGTTTCTAATGTTGATAAAACAACAGGTAGTTTTGATGTGTCCATTCGTGACGCCATGACTGGTTTATGCACGAGATATCGTGTCACCTACAACACACGCAAAAATTCTAAGCTGTATAACTTCGTCAAAAATAAATAAATCTCTAACCTTAAAGCATAGAGGCGCAATGCCTCTATGCTTCATTAAAAGCTCCTGTTGTGCTTTCTGGTTATTTCTGATAGGTAAGAGAGAATCAGCTCAAGATCCCCACCTTAAGGCGTCAGCAAGTTATGCTTTCTTCTGCAATCTCCATCGCCCAAGCCCTTATCCAGCGCCCCTCGGTGACCCCTCAAGAAGCTGGAACGCTAGATTTTATTGAGGATCTCTTAAAGCCCAGGGGCTTTCAAACCACGCGCCATCTCTTTGGAGATGTAGACAATTTGTTCGCGAGGGTCGGCGCCTGCGGGCCTCACCTATGCTTTGTGGGGCATGTCGATGTCGTGCCGGTTGGAGATGAAGCTTCGTGGTCTGTTCCTCCTTTTGCTGGCGTCATCCAGGATCAGCATCTATGGGGTCGGGGCGCTGCAGATATGAAAGGGGCCATTGCCTGTTTTCTTGCAGCGGTCACTGGTTTTTTAGAGCAAACAAAGGCTTTTGAAGGCTCCATCAGCCTGTTGCTGACAAGCGATGAAGAAGGCCCCGCCGTTGATGGGATTCAACGTTTGATACCATGGCTGCAAGAAAATCAACATATCCCAGACCTGTTTTTGATTGGAGAGCCCACGGGGCTTGGCCACGTTGGGACGGAAATGAAGATTGGCAGGCGAGGCAGCCTAACGGGGGGGGTGGCCTATCACGGAAAGCAAGGACACATTGCCTACCCCCACTTGGCAGATAACCCCATCCCGAGGCTGTTGGCTTGCTTGCAAGACCTTCTAGCCCTTCCCCTTGACAAAGGGACGGCTTTTTTTGAGCCCTCCCGCCTGGAAGTCACCTCCATCGATGTGGATAATCCTGTCACCAATATCATCCCCGCCCAGGCCCAGGCCCGGTTTGGCATTCGGTTTAATACGGAGCAGCGCCCAGAGCTTTTGTCCCAAAAAATTGAGGAAATTTGTAAACGTCATGGGGAAAGCTATACGTTGGAGCTCACCAATCATGGTTGCGCTTTCTTAACCCAAGCCGAAAAGCCCATCGCGTGGGTCTCCCAGGCCGTTGAGCAGGTGATAGGTAAAAAGCCTGCTTTAAGCACGTCAGGCGGCACCTCCGATGGACGCTTTCTCACAATCCTGGCCCCCGTTATTGAGCTTGGCCTTCCCGAAGACACCATCCACCAAGTTGATGAGCGAGTTGCTTTAAAAGACCTTGAGGTACTTACCCAGATCTATCACCATGTGTTGACCAGCTTTTAGGCTTTAGGCGCTGAGTCACCCCAAGGCTATACCTGCAAAGCTCCCCTTTGATATAAGCAAACCCTTTTTCCCCTGCCTTAAACGCTAAGGCTTCTTTGCCGAAAAGCTCATACCGCCATCCTTCAAGGGCGGGAATATCCGGTTTTTCTTCGCGAACGATCCGAAGTAAGTCTTGGGGGCTCGCGATTAATTTAGGTGCAACCCCTGCCTCATCTGCGCACAATTTGAGAAGCAGCTTCAGAAACTCCAGAAGGATGGCGTGCTGAGAAGAAACTTTTGGTTTTGAGGGTTTAGGAAGGGTTGCGGCTGGAGCCTGCTGAAGCTGCTCAACCTTCTCAAAAAGCGCCTC
>JBOFKH010000124.1:0-1132 GCA_051657225.1 Alphaproteobacteria bacterium | reverse complement strand
ATCTGAGCAACGATGCGACGATATTGCAGGTCAGGAACATTCTCCCTCTTTGCCAGTAGCTATTGAAATGGGTGAACCAAAAACCCAATCTATTCACCGTGAGGTTGGTGTCCAGCTATGTCTGGGATTTTAGTAGGTGTTATTAGTTCTAAGTATTTCTGGAGTTTATGAATTTCCGTCAGGACAAAAAGACATAATTTGGTTATGTAGTTGCGACTGCGGAAAGAAAAAAAATATAAGACAATCGAGCCTTGCTAGTAAAACTAGGCCAACGCTTTCGTGCGGATGTCTTAGAGCGACAAGAATTAAAGCGAACCCTCCAGCTAAAACACATGGCGAGTCAAGAACTCGTCTTTACAGAATTTGGCGCGGAATGAAAAACAGAACCTTGAATCTATATGAGGGCAAAGATCAGTCGTACCATGAAAAAGGTATCACGGTTTGCGATGAATGGTTAAGTAGCTACGAAACATTTAGGGATTGGGCTATTGAAAATGGTTACAAGAAAGAATTAACAATTGATCGAATAAATCCAATGGGCCATTATGCTCCTGGGAACTGTCGGTTCACAACCATGAAGGTACAACAAAACAATAGGACTAACAACAAAAGAATAACCGCATGGGGGGAAAGTAAAACACTTGCTCAATGGTTAGGAGATCCTCGTTGTCAGATTGGCAGAGAGTCTCTTAAGTGCAGACTGAATTTTGGGTGGAACGCAGAATTAGCGATTTCAATGCCTCCTACTAAAAGTTTTTATGGCAACCAACATAAATAATAAAATTTTGCAAACTTTCTTAAGCTTCCCAGAGGTCACTTTCTGCTTTTCGTCTTCTGCGTAATCCAGCCTCCGTCGAAGTCCCTGGATTTACATATAAACTTAGTGCATTAGGAACGATCGCCCAGTTTTTCTCATTAATGCACTTATTCATTGTAGAAAACCCATCAGCACCACAAACCCAGCCTGTATTGAACGAAAAACTAAGTAATGCCGCCCGTTGCTCATCAAGCATTTGCCCCCAACCTGGGGTGGTCTTGACCAAAGCATTCCAAAAATCCTTGAGGTGGACCTTGAGTAATGCTTCTGCTTCTGCTTGAGAAATGCGATCGCCTGGTTTAACTTTGCTGCCAT
>JBOFKH010000123.1:0-4167 GCA_051657225.1 Alphaproteobacteria bacterium | reverse complement strand
GGAGTGGTCGCGATCAACCATCCTGGATTTGGCGTTGAATCTAGACACCTTCACATGAAACAAACGTTTGTGGGAATGGGCCAAAATGTCGTCCGTGGATCGACAATTGGAATTGAAGGAGAAGAGACTCCCGATGGTTGTGCCACAACAGGCATTCACCTTCACTACGAGATTTACAGCGGCGGATCAACAATAGATCCCACTAGAGTTCAACACGATCCTCCTCTCCCAACGTCGTTCTAGTCCTCTTTTTTCCATCGAGGGGATCTAGTCTCCCCTCGATGGAAAGACTTCTTGCATATTCTCTAAAAACATCACTAATTTTACGCTCTGTCAACTCACAATATTTTTTGATATGAGCCTTCTCTTCATCAGAAAATCTAATGGATGTACTTTTCACGAGTCTTGTTTTTGCTTCACGTTTGCGCTACAATTTTATCAGCAAATTCGACTTTGAGGTGTTGTTGTGAAGAGAACACTAGCATTGCTGCCTATTGGGATTGCCATCAGCCTTTTGTTGCGTTTCGCAACACCTTCTGTTGCAGTACCGTCGAGCGATATGCTTAAATTATTGTCTCCATGTTTGCCAAAGGCAGCAATAGGAGCCTCTTACCAATATTCCATTGCCAGTATCTTGACGACTGGGCAACAAAAGTGGGTCCTTGCGCGGACTCATGATCAAGTTTTCACGGCTCCTTCTTATAGTGTTCTTGTTTTGCAGTCGGGTCAATGTACAAATCTAAACCCGTTTCCTACTCTTGATATTGCCAAGAATGAATCTATCCCATTGGTGATTCGTCAAAAATTTGCACCTACCATAAGGAAGGATCAGAAAGTTGCATATGCAAACTTTGAGAAGTACATCCAAAAGCAATACCCTGGCAAAAGTGTTGCTCAGCTTCGGTCTATGGGCGTTTTTGGTATGGATTGATGCGGCAAATCTTAATCTTGACCCTTACTGTCTTGCTGCTTTTCATCCCCCAGAAAGCATTTGCAGACAATAATATCCCAGACTTAAATAGCTACCGTGGAGCTTGGTCTGTTAACGAAAAGTATGATATTTGGGTTTTTCGTAATTCCAAAAAATATGCTATTGATTTGTATGATCACAAAACCCGTGCCAGACTTGACTCTGTAACTCCTTCTGTCCCTATTGGGCATGATGATGTTTTGGGACGATTTGATTGTTATCGCAAATCGGTTGGAATTCCAGATCTTAATATTGCTGTTTTAACTGTGGATAATGTGCCATCTAAAGCATGGGCCGTTCGCGATGGCAAATTTATGACTGTTAATGCAAAAAATGTTGTTTGCGAACCCCCTGATGGGCATAACCACTGATGCATGATTATGATGTAGCTAACTTTGCGATTTCCAGTGTCCTTTCTGCTAGGGCACTTGGAAGTATGTATGATCCAGTAAATTCCAAAAATTGGGTAGGAGCCGTTCTTTTTGGCATCCCATTTTTCTTGGTAAATGCTATTCTTCAAGGTTTGATTTGGCAATTCCACTTTCTGTTGTTGCCATATATAGTAATTGGCGTTCCTGCGATCGCTAGTTCTATATATTTATTTTTCTATTTTTTCAAGAATGAATATATTTCAGTCAATAATCCTTTGAATGCAATTATTGCAGGGTTAATTTATTTTCCATTGATTGGCCTTATGGTCTCTCTGGGACAGTTTCTGTTTGTTCTGTTAGTATTCCTTGTCTTTTATAATTTCGCAATGGTTCCTCGCCGTGGCTTCTAGCAATCAAACGACACAGCCTTCTTCTCCTAGTGTTTCTGCTCAAATGGTTCAGGCTTTTCTTACTCCTGAAGTCTTTGGATTGGTTGGATTATTTGGTGCTGTTGTACTATTGCAAATTTTTTCAAACAAAAAAGGCGTTTTGACTGATGGACGGTTTGCAAACTTTGCAGATATCCAGCAAGCAAAAAGGCTTGGTAAGAAACAAATTGCAATGGCTAACTACAATCAAGCTTGCTACAAAATTGGAGATTTATATATTCCAGATGCTCAACGGTCTACAGCCGTTGTAGGCGGCTCCGGCGCGGGTAAAACAGACAGTATTATTGACCCTGCGATTGACTCAGCCATTCAACAAGGCTGGACCGGGATGGTCTACGACATCAAAGGAACATTGATGGCTAGACATGCTGCCTATGCGATCGCTAATGGCTATGATGTTTACTGTTTTGCCCCTGGTTTTCCTTATTCTGATTCCCTGAATATTCTGGATTTCATGCGGTCTAAGCTTGATGGGGGGATGGCAGAACAGGCAGCGAAAGTATTTAATGAAAACCTGAAACCCGTAGGAACTAATCCAGACGGTTATTTTGACCCAGCCAAGGACGCCGTTCTTAAGGCGTTGTTCATGATGGCCAAAGGATCTGTTTATCCAGATCTACTTCAAATGTGGGAGTTACTAAATCTTCCCAACTTGGTTGGTCGTTTGTCCGCTGGAGCTGAAGAGGGTAATTTAAGCCCTTGGGTGAAAGCGCCCGCGTCGTCGATTATTTCCGTTGAAGACGCGGCTGAGACAGTAGCAGGGATTAAAGGTAGTCTGTCTAATTTGGTTAATGGATTTGTAGACCCCACCATACTGCCCACAATTCTTTCGTCAACTATTCCTCTAGATTTACCTGGGAAGCAGCTTATCTTTTTTCAGGTAGATGAGCAGAGAGAAGCTGCTACAGCGCCGCTGGTGGCCATGGCAATTCATATGCTTACAATTCGCAACCTAAATGCAACGGTTAAACGCGATCGCCCATTTTTTATCTGTTTGGATGAATTTACCTCACTAAGGCTTCCTGGCGTTGAGTCTTGGATTAATAAAATGCGTGAATATGGCCTTGTTCTGATGTTGGGTTATCAATCCGAGTCTCAGCTTAAGATGCGGTACAGCAATGATTACGCAATGTCTATTGTTGGCTCAGTCGGGACTCCTATCATCTTCAGCCCTGGCACGGCTAATAACGACGTTGCAGAAAAATGGTCCAAAGCCTGTGGGGAGAAAGAGGTTAAATACAAAACAAAATCTCGTGGCGGCAAAAGTGGTACTTCTCGGTCTGAGCATCTTACAAAAGTGCCTTTAATTAGCGCTTCTTCTATTTCTAGAATGAAAGCAGGGGAATGTATTATTCTTAATCCTGGATATAATTCTCGTCCATATAAGTTAAGAATTCGTAGATTGAAGAAAGATATTAAGGGCCGCAAAAAGTGTGTTCAATTATGGGAGCAACAAATTAGGCAAAATTTAATAGATAGGTCTGCAATCTGTAGAGGTTTTTCCGTCGAATCCGATGATTTTGTTGATTATTTGGAACAAGAAATTAGTAATCGCTCTGTTTACGCAGATGTTATGTTGCCTACCTCAGAAGAAATAAAGGCGGTAAAATATGGTACACCCTCCCCACGACGATAATACAGGCGGAGAGATACAACACAATAGTCAAGCGGGTATTATTGCAGGTATGCAAACTATTGCCATCGGCGCGGCAGTGTTGAAAGATGCCTGGGACAATCGAATCCGCCCTGTTCAAGTTAAGGCTAAGCAGCCTGGAGCTAAGGCTGATCGTGAAAAAGCTCAAAGAATGCTTAGAGAGGGCAAGAGTCACGAGGAGATAGCATCCGATCTCCGGCAAAGGCCAGAGTACAAGAAACTTCAATCGAAAGGGGGCAAAGGCGAGGAGTATATTCAGGGACTAGTTATTTCTGCGTCCAGGAAAAATATCACCGAAGAGAAAGGAATTGCCAAAAAGCAGTCTAGTCAACGTCAACCAAGGAAGTCACTTTGATGGAATTAACTGATGTTCAAAAAAAATATATGGAGCTACTTGGTAAGCCAGTAGCTGATTATTCAAACTCTAAAGGTCGAGTTTTTGACAGTCAGGTGATCGCTGCGGCATCAAAACGCGGTTTATCTCCAGAAGAGATGACGCGGATTTTGGAGGCTGGACCTTATGTTCAGTCCTTGGCCAATAAGAACGTTGCTGAGGCAAATCAGTATCTTCGGTCTAAAATGATGCCATATGAGTCTGCTCATCGCAATAACGATCTGGCCGCATTCGACAAACTTTTGCAAACCAAGCCAGAAGCTGCTTTTGCTTTTACTGTTGCTCAAGCCAAGGAGAATATTGTTTCTGCTGTGAAACAAGGCTATCAG